>JAQGHM010000177.1 GCA_028291615.1 Phycisphaerales bacterium
ATCGAGGTCGCTGACGAACACGTTGGGCAGGCGAAGGGTCGCCAGCGCGCGCCCTTGCGCATCGACGCCGCTGACCTCGGGCCGGCGCGCGTATTCGGCGATCTTGGGCGAGACGTCCGATCGATGCTGATCGAGCGACTGCGCCGGGTTGAACAGGTTGGCACGGGTGATGCCGCCGATCATCCGTTCGATCGGGTTCGGCTCGATCGATGCGTTGCGCGCCAGGACCTCATACTCGAGGCGCTGCGTGAGCATGTCCACCGTGCTGAGGCTCTCGTCGTCGTGGAACAGGCGGATGCGCCCGATCGAACGCGACGGGCTGAACGTAAGCACGCCCGGCAGCGCGAAGAGCATGTACGTGCCAGTCGGGCGCAGCGCGACCTTCAGGCGATAGCGGTCACCGGTGAAGTGGTCGGATGCGCCGCGGCGAAATTCGATCGTCGAATTCGCGCCGGTGTCGATGTCGTCCGGTGGGTCCGACGGGTCCGGCTCGGAGCGCTTCCACCGGCGGAGGTCGGCGCTGTACGTGTCCAGCGTCTGACCGCGCAGCAGCAGCGGCTGCGTTCCCTCGATCGGCTGGTCGTTCTTCCAAACCTGCACCTGCGCGACGATCTCGTTGTTCTGGGCGATGTTGCTGACGCTGTTGAACGAGACGTCGCCCGATATGCCCGTCAGCGCAGGCGGCTGAAGTTGAAGCTGCCCGAACATCCCCGCGCCCGTGCCGCGCGGGAAGAAGAGAAAGATGAAGACCGCCATGCCCACAGCCGCAAACGACACCAATCCCGCAAGCCGCCGCATCGAGCGCGCCAAGTATCGCTGGTCCTGCTTCACAGTGGCGTCGTTAAGCTGCCCGCGCGGCAGCGTCTGCGCCGCCAGCGCGTAATCGTTCTCGATCTTCAGGTGGAACAGCAGGCAGACGTACAACGAGACAAACAGGTAAATGACCAGCAGGATGCCGAACGTCAGGCTCGGCGTGCTGATCGCGCCCGCCACCATGAGCAGCAGCGACAGCACCAGAAGCTGTGCGTAATCGCGATTGGCGCGCAGCTCGAACAGCTTGACGAACTGCATGAAAACCAGGAATTGCCCGATCGTGATGATCGGCGTAACCGCCGAACGCAGCGCGGGGAAGGTATAGAGAAGCGCGATCAGCGTAATCAGGTTGGCAATCAACCGCGGCAGCGGGCGGAACCGATTGGTGCGATTCAACCAGCCGTGCAGGCCAAGCACACCGACCGACAGCAGCCAGAGCCCCGGCGCTTCGACTGCCAGGGCGAAACCGCTCATCCCTAGGAAGAGGACGAGGTAAAGGGCGGGTTTGAATTGTTTGATGTCGTACATTCTGTAAGCGTCAGTGGGCTGTTGTTGATGCCTTGTCCGTAGTCGCTGCGCCGTTCATTCTCGGCTGCTGATTCCACGGCATACAGCGCGAGAAGTCGATGCCGGGGTCGAAGGAGAACCACCGTTCCGATTGCGCAGACGCGGCAGAGACAACGACTAGATTGGTGCGCGACTGATCCGTCAAACCGACTTGAATATCGCGCGGCGTAAGCAGGATCGGCGTCGCACCCGAATGGAAAAACTCTCGGCTGGCGTCCAGCAGCGACTGCGTGTCGCGCGTCATATTCAACGGAAGCTGCGCCAAGTGAGCCAGCAGGTCCACGCGGTGGCGCTTCCCCCTGTTTGGGTGAATGCCAAGCCAGCCGTCATCGCCGCTGGCGTACAGGCCGACCATCAGGCCCGCTTCGAGCGCATGCGACGCCAGCGAGCCCGCCATCGCGATCGACTTTTCCACCACGATGTGCTCCGCCGCCGAACGCCCGGTTAGGAACGTATCCACCAGCAACAGCAGCTTGGGCGGCGAGACCTGCGTCATCTCCTTGGAGACCAGCACGCCAGTGCGCGCCGACCTGCGCCAGTAAATCGCGCGCGGGTTCTCGCCGTGGCGAAACTCCTTCACGCCGTAAAACTCATCATCTCCGCCGCGCCGCGGCCGCATCGTTGCGCCGGAGCGGTCGGCCGACTGGCACATCGCCAGCAGCTTCGGATCCACCTGCCCGATCGCCGGAAAGATCAGCACCGTCTCATGTTCGCGGCGATCGATCGCCCGCTTGATGAAGCCAAACGGAAAGCTCGTCGCAAGCTGGTAACGATCAAACACGTGCAGCCCCCGCCGCTTGGGAATGACCTGTGTGGGCACCGTCGCGCTCGTGCGCGGTGCTGCGTGCAACATGTAAGCGAACGGCTGCTTGACGAACGCCTCAGCCGCATCAAGCTCGCCCAGCGTGACCGACAGGCTCGACCAGAATCGCTTGGTGTTGCTGAACTCGTACACTAGCGTCACCGGCTTGCCAACCACCGCATGCTCGGGCAGCATCCGCTTCACGCGCAGGCGGCGCAGCACCGCGCGTGAGATCACGCCAGCGATCAGCAACACGCCGATCATCAACCCAAACACGCCAAACAGCAGGTTCGCCTGCGTGTTCACCGCCGCCAAGCCCATGAACATCATCATCGAGCAATAGACGAGGCCCGTGAGCGAGAAGTCGAGGCTGGGGCGCTTACGAACAGGGGTGGCGGAATCGGCGGCGGGCGTAGGACGACGTCGGGCCATGCGGTTACACGGATTCTAGCAGGTCCGAGCGCGGGGAGCGAAGGCAAAAGAGGAAGACGTTAATCCTCCGGCTTCTCCCCCGCCGGCGCCATCTTTACGATCCGCGGATCGAATTGCGCCAGCACCTCCACCAGGTCCGCCTGCGCATCCATCACCGTGTGGATGTCCTTGTACGATCCCGGCACCTCATCGATCCCCGCGCTCAGCAGCGTCACGCCCGCCGCCTCGAGGATCGGCTTCACGTGCGACCAGCGGAACTTCTCCTTCGCCGCCGTGCGCGACATCGTCCGCCCCGCGCCATGGCTCGCCGAATTGAGCGACGGCGCGCTCCCGCGCCCGCGCACAACAAAGCCCGGCGTCGCCATCGAGCCCGGAATGACGCCCAGCACCCCTGCGCCAGCGGGCGTCGCGCCCTTCCGATGCACGATCACTTCCTTGCCGTTGTGGATTTCCTTCCACGCAAAATTGTGGTGATTCTCCACGCCCGCCAGAACCTCGGCCTTGAGCGCCCTGACGATCTTCTGGTGAATGATCGCATGATTCGCATGCGCGTACTGGCCCATCAAATTCATCGCCGCCCAGTATTCGCGACCCGGATCCGAATCGAGATCCAACCACGCCAGCCGGCGCAGCTCCGGCGGAAGCTCCGGATGCAGATCCATCGCCAGCCTCGAATACCGATCCGCCACCGCCGCCCCCGAACCACGCGAGCCCGAATGCGACAACAGAGCAAGGTACTTCCCCGGCGCGAGGTCAAATTCCGCGAGCGGCGCATCATCCGCCTTCTCGTGCACCGTCAGAATCCCAAACTCGACAAAGTGATTACCCGAGCCGCTCGTGCCAAGCTGATTGGCAGCCTTCTCGAACAGGTGTTTGGTAATCGGCGTAACCGACCAGTCCTCCTGCAAGACAGGATGATCCGCTACTTTTCGCTGCTCGCCACCAATGCCAAAGACCGTCTCGCGCTGAAGCGTCTTGGCGAGCTGGTCGTGAAGTTTGTTAAGATCATCAGCCGGGATGTCCAGCACGGTCAGCTTCATCCGACACGCGATATCCACGCCCACGGCGTACGGAATCATCGAGTTCTCCGTCGCCAGCACCCCGCCGATCGGCAGACCATATCCCTGATGCGCATCAGGCATCAGCGCGCCGGAAACGGCCACCGGAAGCCGCGCCGCATTGCGCATCTGCTCGACCGCGCCGGCTTCAAGATCCTTTCCCCAGATCCGATACGGCGCAGGCTGCTCCCGCTCGACATATGTATTCCGGTTCGCGTTCTGCTCGATCAATGCCTGCGCGAGGAGCGCGAGATGTGGATGGTTGGTATACGCGTTCGGCTCGTTCAGCAGCGCCTTGAGATCCGATTCAAGCACCCGATGGCCCAGCGCCTTCTTCGCTGCGGGCAGGAGCTTGATCGCCACGCCAATAACCGGGCCGGGTTGGAAGCCGAGCTTGAGGAGGTCTCTGGGTTTCATGATGCATTGCACGAATCGGAACGCTCGAATCTGACGCCCCACCTGCCCCCTTTCCATTTATAGATTCCATTCTCGCCGCACAGTGGACAGGAGCGGGAAGGGATACCAAAGCCAATTCTCCCTGATCCAAAGCCCGTGAATCATCGCGGCATGATAGACCCCGTCGGAATCGGCGGGATGGAGCTGATAGCGCTTCTTCTTATCGAGCCGATAAAACTCCGCACTCTTCCGTTCCGGGTCGATTAACCAATACTCAGGTACGCCCCCCTGCTCGTATTCATAGAACTTATCGCCGCGGTCGATGGCTTTGCTGCCGGGACTGACGATCTCGACCGCCAAGTCGGCCGGGCCTTGCAGGTAGGTCTTCTTGAGACGCTTGAGGTTCTTGTTCGCGACGAACAGCACATCCGGCGCGCGGCCGGGAAGGTCCGGACCGGTCTTCATGTTGAACGGATCGTGACGGAGAACACCGACAGGATGGTGCTCAAGAAATTCACCCAACAGCCGGAGCAGGAAGAGGTCGAGCCGGTCATGATCTTCTCCGATCGGTGGCATCTCGACGACTTCTCCATTAATCCATTCGACGTGTCGGCCGTCATCGAACCGCTCGAGAAACTCGCGGTAAGTCATCCGCTCGCCCGTGGGCCGGGCGCTTCGCGATTGGAACGGTGGTGCGGCGATACGACCCATGACAACTCCTCGGGCACATGATATCAGGGACAAGGGTCAGATGATATTCAACTCCGGCGCAGGGGCCCGCAGATTCCTGAGACTGACCTGCCCGGCCAGGTTCTGCACGATCTGGTTCAGCGCTTCGGCCAGCTTGGGGTTACCCGTGAAGTTCTTCGTCGGGTCGCCGGCGTCGGAATTGACCCTTAGCTCCGTGTAAAGCGGGAGCGCGCCAAGGAAGGGCAAGTTCAGGTTTTGCGCGGCTTTCTCCGCGCCGCCTCGGCCGAAGATGTCCGCCACCGTGCCGTCGGGCAGCGGCATGTAGCTCATGTTCTCGACTATCCCCAAGATCGGCGCGCCTAGCTGCTGGAACATTTTGACCGCTCTTACTGCGTCGTCCAGTGCCACCTGCTGCGGCGTGGCGACCACTACCGCGCCGGTGATTGGCAGGAGTTGGCAGAGGGTCAGCGGGACGTCGCCGGTGCCGGGGGGGAGGTCTACGATCATGTAATCCAGTTCGGGCCAGAGGGTGTTGTCGCTGAAGAGTTGCTTGAATGCGCCGTGGGCCATGGGACCGCGCCAGATGAGGGGTTTGTCCTGCTCGACCAGGGCGCCGATGGTGACGGCGTGGATGCCGTGGACGTGGAAGGGGATGATCTTGGGGCCGCGGACTTCGGGTTGCTGGCCTTTGATGCCGAGCATGGTGGGCATGCTGGGGCCGTAGATGTCGCCGTCCATCAGGCCGACGGTCGCGCCCATGCGCTGCAGGCCGACGGCGATGTTGGCGGCGAGCGTGCTCTTGCCGACGCCGCCTTTGCCGGCGCCTACGGCGATGATGTTCTTGACCTGCGGCAGCACGGCCCGCTGGGGGCCGGCGGTGGGGCTTGGGGCGCGGGGGGCGGGGCTGGTCTCGACTTTGATCGTCGTTGCGCCGGCTTGCATGAGGGCGGTGCGGGCTTCGCGCTCGATGATCTCCTTGGACGTGGGCGTGTTGAGCTCGATGCGGACGTGCACGGCGGTGTCGTTGATGTCGATTTGCTTGACCATGCCGAGGGTTACGATGTCCTTGAAGAGCTCGGGGTCTTTGACGGTTCTTAGGGCGGCTAGTACTTGATCCTGGTTCAGTGGCATGGTTTTCCTTGTAAGGGGGATCATTATAGGGGGCGGGGCTTGGGATTTGCAGGTGTGCGTCCCAGCTTTGGGGCCGTATGGTAGCGTTTGATGGACGTTTTGCTGGACAAGGATCGCGATTCGGGGCCGCTGCCGGGGATGGCGGCTCAGGGGGAGGCGGGGACTTCTACGGGGCTTAACATCGAGCCGGGGAGCGATGATGATGGGTGGGTGGTGCCGGAGCCGGTGGGGCTGGGGGATGGGTCTTTGGTGCAGCTCTACAAGGATGGGGAGGCGCTGCACGCGGCTTATGAGGCGATCAAATTGGCGCGGCGGCGGATTTGCCTTGAGATCTATATTTTTGCCAGCGACGAGACGGGGCGGGCGTTTGCCGACCTCTTATGTGACAAGGCGAAGGCGGGGGTGAAGGTTTATTTGATTTACGATTCGTTCGGGTCGATTGCGAGCGATCCGCGAATGTTTGAGCGGATGCGGCATGCGGGGGTGCGGGTGAATGAGTTTCATCCGTTTTGGCCTTGGGAAGGGAAGTTTTCGTGGCGGCCTTTGAACCGGGATCATCGGAAGCTGCTGGTGATCGATGAGGATGTGGCGTGGCTTGGGGGGATGAACCTGGGAGGCGAGTATGGGGGGTCGTGGGTGGTGCCGAGCGCGGGGAAGTTTGGTGATTTCTGGCGAGACAATGCGATTGGGATTCGGGGGGCGGCGGCGCTGAAGTTTTTCGAGTCGTTCCGGCATACGTGGCGGTACACGAAGCGGCGCGGGCGGATTCGGACGGCTGAGTATGTTTACAACCTGGATGGGGTTTGCGGGGCGTGCGAGTGGCCGATGGTGAGAAGGAAGATGAAGCGATGGAGGGATGGGGTGGTGGGGGGATGGGGGGTAAAAGAATTGGCTCCCCACCTCCCCAGCTCCCCACCTCCCCATCTTCTTGAACAGCCTGGGCAACTGGGCATCCTGGCTTCTGCGCCGACGGTGCACAGTCCGTTGAAGCCGTTCTTGAACAAGCTGTTTCGCGAAGCGCGGCGGGACCTGTGGATGACGATGGCTTACTTTGCGCCGCACGATGATTTGATCGATGAGTTGTGCGCGGCGGCGAGGCGCGGGGTGCGGGTGCGGCTGATGCTGCCGGGGCGCGGTGATGTGGCTGCGCTGATCGTGGCGGCGCGGTCGTTCTACGAGACGCTGCTGGCGGCGGGGGTGGAGATTTACGAGCGGCAGGGGGTGGTGCTGCACGCGAAGACGATGGTGATCGACGGGACGATCGGGATGGTGGGCTCGACGAATTTGGATTACCGGAGCATTGAGTACAACCTGGAGCTGTCGGCACTGGTGCGGTCGACGACGTTTGGGCGGCAGATGGAGGAGCTGTTTGAGAACGATGTAAGGTATGCGAAGCGGATGACGCTGGGGGGGTGGCGGCGGCGGCCCGTTTGGGATCGGGTGGTGCAGTGGGTGGTTTCGCGGACGCGGTATCTTTTGTGAGTAGGCGGTAGGCAGTGGAAGGCAAAAGGCAAAGGGCAAAAGGCAATAGGGTAAGCTGGGGGGATTTGGCACAGCGAGCTGTGTTCGTTTGGAAATTTGGCACACTTGGACGAGGGGGGAGAGGAGGGACGCCAAGTAGCCAGGTAGCCAAGTAGCCGGGAAAGAGGGGGGTGGGCGGTGGGTTCGATTCGCGCCGGCGAGGCGAATGGCGATTGCCGATTGCGGATTGAAAAGGCGGGGAAATTGGGCGGGGGGTGGTTGGGAAAAATGTCGTGTGGCTGGGGGGAAATTGTAAGTTCTGGTGGGGATTGGGGTTGAGGGATTTTGGGGTTTGAGAAGTGAGGGTTTTTCGCGGGTTTTCGCGGGTTTTTTTCGGGTTTGGAGCGGTGGAAGTGGGGGTGAAACGCGGGTTTCTTGGGGGCGGTGGCGGAGAGGGCGAGGCGAAGATAGAGGATGGAAGATAGAGGATGGCAGGGACAGGGGCGAAGAGTTAAAAGGCGAGGATGGAAGATGGAGGATGGATGATGGCGGGGACGGGGGGCGGAAAACGGGTTTGGCTGGGACTGGGCGTTGTCGTGCATTTTCGTGCATCGGTGGTGGGGGCGCGGCGGGGGTGGGGTGGGCTGGCGAGGAGGACGAGGACGGGATTTTGGTCGCGGTGGGTGTGGCCACCTTTCCCCCTGTTGGTTTTGACGGCGCGCGGTGCGCCGTCTTGGGGTATGTTAGTATGATGTTTGGGGTGGCGTCAAGCGGATAATCGGCTTTTTTCGCCACAGGTCGCGCCGACGCAACTTTGGGCTGCGCGGCTGGAGGGGAGATCCCGCGCGATGAAGCGCGGCCCAACAAGCTTTAGCTCACATTAAAAAAAAGTTTTGCAAATGGAGAGCGCGATTTGTACCATCTGGGTTAATTGGATAACAATTCTAGACACCACTCAACAATCGGGGGTGTGCATGTCCTTCAACGTACGACTAATTATTACGGCAGGATTGCTTGTAGCTGCAGCGGCTTGTAAGCGAAGCGGTCCGTCAACTACCGTCACTGCGGGACCAACATCGAAAGACGAACTTCAACAATTCCTTGACACGATGCCGTTGGAGGACCTCACAAAACAGTTGCGAGCGATTAAAGGTGAAACAGGCTGGAAGGCAGTTCTTACTACCTCGCAACCAAGCACTGCACCTGCTGAACTGATTTCGAATATTCGCGTTGCCATGCTCGATAAAGCCATATTTGATTTTCGCTCCGCCAGGTTGACCGACAGTGTGTCGAGACTTGCGGTAATCCCTTCAATTCAATCGCAGTCTCATACTCTCACGGTGCAGTTGCGTAAAACTTCGATTCTTAAACCACCAGTCGGCGTGACTATAAATCCACAACTGGCCAAACATCTTCCCCAAGCTGTTGCCACATGGGGCCAACGTATCAAAAAAGAGTACGGGGATTACGATCCGGCACCGATCGGCCCCGATGGAAGGCTTGTCCCGGCTCCAAACACCGCGCCAATCGAAACGCAGCTCGTTCCTGCTAACCTCAAGCTGCTACGAGACGCCACAGTTGCGATTTTTCGACGAGCTGATCTCCTTTACCGCAACGATGGGATGGTGGAGCTTCCAACATTCCCACTTAAAGATCGTCTGGCTCTTGCGGGATTCGCACCAGTGTGCTCAGACCTGCCATTTGCCAACAGTCCAAGCGGTGCCATAGCTACTGGTTTTGTCATTGCGCCGCGTCGCATCGCTACCGCCCGACACGTGTTTTATGGGGACGACCCCGTGGAACCCAAAGACGTTGTCTACGTCATCGGCTATTATTTTGGGAATGACGGTACTTCGGGAACTACGGTTGTGCCAAAGGACAACGTTTATGACGCGGACTTAGAGGCCATTGCCACTGCACCGAGCGGCGATGACTGGGCAATCATGAAGGTACAGCATGATATCTTCGGTGTTCAGCCACTTAAGCCATATCCCCCTGGCTTACCGATGACTATTGGCCTTTCTGTCGCAGTGATTGGTCATCCAAGCGGACTTCCTGCTCTGTATACTGGGAATGCGCAGGTGAAGCGCTTAGCTCAACCAGGCGTCTCCCGATTTTTTCGAGCCAACTTGGACTGTTGCCCTGGCAACTCTGGATCGCCCGTCTTCGACCTTGCTGGGCACGTTGTCGGCATTCTGGTTGCGAGTGACCACTCTCAGAATTTTGATGTTCCGCCCGGGCGTGCGTGCTACACCCAAAAGCGCTTCCCACCGAATGGCGAAAGCCCACTGGATGGCGAAACGTGTACGCCCGTTGACCTAATCCGACAATTCTTCCAATAAACTTCGCAACACTCATACAGAAGGAGCTACCAGATGAAAAAGTGGCAACTGCCCGCCTACCTTTTAAGCGCATCGCTCTTCTTTAACGCGACAGGCTGTGTGAACTCTGACCGGTATTTCGGCCATCTAGGCGCCACCGAGAACTCTTTTGACCGTGAAGAGGAAGCTGTTGACCTGAAGATGTTAGACGAGACGGAGTTGCAAAGTGAAGCAGCTAAACTGGGTATTGATTCTGCGGATGCGATGAGAAATACGCAAAGCATCGCTTTGGCCGCAGCGGTCATTCCGTTCATCGTTGATACGGCCTTCAAATTCGTCAAGTCTGAGCTCGATAAAGAAGCGCAGCGGTACGAGCAACAGTTTAAGGCTAGTGCTTTTGCCGCCGACTTTTGGAATGGGAGCACCGCTAATTGGAAGGGATTTCTACTGACGCGGCACACCAAAAATGACACCAAAACTCGGGAAGGTACGGTCAGCGATCCGGCCTTTGTAATGCTTTGCGTGATGAAGCCCGTCGAACAGGGTAAGTTTCTCCTGGTTCGGCCGCTCTACGTCAAAACGAACCGAGCCAAGGCCAAATTGATTGGCAGCCATCTGACTACCGAAATCAGTATTACAGAAGAGAATCAGTGGGTGGATCAAGACGGGGTTCTGCAGAATCGTCAAACAGCAGTCGTAAGCTGGACAGAAGCGATGAAACTCGGCGAGGAGTTTAAGTATAATTTGCCAAGTAACTCGGCCAAGGATGTTGGGGCGCTTGTCGGCCCCCCCCGCTCGGTTGATTCGACGACGGCAACGTCTGATGCGCCGAATCTCAGCACAAAAGGCGGGCTGATGAAGTTGACGGTTTTGGTAACAGAAAAGGATCCTACCAATGCCAAGCAGATTGTCGAAAGCGTAGCAAAATTTGTCGAGGAAAAGCGACCGGACGTCGTTGCCGCGGTTAAGAAGAAGTTTTCCACGACGCAGAATAGTTCAACTTCAACCACAAAACCTTAATACTGACTAGCTGTAAGCAAACCTAATATCGAGCACTCTAAAATTGCTCACAAAATAAACTTCGACAGATCCTCATCTTTCACCGCTTCGGCGAGTCGTTCGCGGACGTAGTCGCCGGTGATGTTGACTTGTTTTTCTTCCTGATCGGGGGCGTTGAAGCTTATGGTTTCGAAGACTCGTTCTAAAATCGTGTAGAGGCGTCTTGCGCCGATGTTGCTGGTGCGGCGGTTTACGTCGTAGGCGATCTGGGCCATGGCTTCTACCGCGTCATCGGTGAAGGTGACTTGCAGGCCTTCGGTTTCCAGGAGCGCGATGGTTTGTTTGGTCAGGGCGTTTTTGGGTTGGGTCAGGATTCTTACGAAGTCGTCCTTGGTGAGGTCTTGCAGCTCGACCCTTATGGGGAAGCGGCCCTGGAGTTCGGGCATGAGGTCGCTGGGTTTGCTGGAGTGGAATGCGCCGGCGGCGATGAAGAGGATGTGGTCGGTTTTGACGGGGCCGTACTTGGTTATCACCGTCGAGCCTTCGACGATTGGTAAGAGGTCGCGTTGTACGCCCTGGCGTGAGACGTCGGGGGAGCCGCCGCCGCCGCGGGATTCGGGGCCGGAGCCGCCGGCGATCTTGTCGATCTCGTCCAGGAAGACGATGCCGGCTTGTTCGACGCGTTCGATGGCGGTGCGGTGGATCTTCTCCTTGTCGATGAGTTTTTCGGCTTCCTGGTTGAAGAGGAGCTTGCGGGCGTCCTTGACGGTGACCTTCTTGGTCTCGCGCTTGCTGGGGAGCATTTTTTCGAACATGGATTGGAACTCGACGTCCATCTCCATGCCGGCGTTGCCGAGGACGCCTACAACGGTGGGGCGGTCTTCGATGGAGACCTCGATGGTGCGGTCTTCGAGGTCGCCGGCGCGGAGCTGTTCGCGGAGCTTGTCGCGGGTGCGGGCGCGTTTTTGCTGGGTTTCCTCGTCGTTGTCCATGGCGGTGTAGTTGCCGCCGGAGCCGGGGAGGAGGTGGTCGAGGATGCGGTCTTCGACGTGTTTTTCGGCGGGTTCCTTGACGGAGTCGGTCATTTCTTCGCGCACCAGGGCGATTGAGGAATCGAGGAGGTCGCGGATCATGGATTCGACGTCGCGGCCGTGGTAGCCGACCTCGGTGTACTTGGTGGCTTCGACCTTGATGAAGGGGGCGTTGGTGAGGGAGGCGAGGCGACGTGCGATCTCGGTTTTGCCGACGCCGGTGGGGCCGATCATGATGATGTTCTTGGGTGTGACGTCCTGACGTATCTCGGCCGGCAACTGTTGCCGCCGCCAGCGATTGCGAATGGCGATGGCCACGGCACGCTTGGCGGCGTTTTGGCC
>JAQGHM010000219.1 GCA_028291615.1 Phycisphaerales bacterium
GGGGGGTATGCGCCGCCGGCGCTGTTCGTCTGTCCGAGCACGAGCGACTGGGCGGATCCGGTGACGGGGCCGGATGGGAAGGGGACGGACGCGGCGCATCGATCGAATTTCAAGCGGGCGCGGAACCTGAGCTATTCGTATGCGTCGCCGTTCAGCGCGAATGTGGGATATAAGTTCAACGAGTATCTGCCGTCGGACTTCGCGCTGGTGGCGGATAAGAATCCCGGGAAATCGGGCGGCAGTAACGTGGCGGGGCCGCCGTACAACGCACCGCAGCTCGAGCAGGCGGCGGCGAACTCGCACAACCACGGGCGGGCAGGGCAGAACGTGCTTTACGCGGATAAGCACGTGGAATTTCGGCAGAGTCCGTATTGCGGGTTTGGGTATTACAGCACGGGGTCGGCGGGGGACAATATCTATACCGTGTTGTCAGCAGCGGCGCTACCGGAGGCGACGCCGGACATGACGGTGCGGGGGGTCGTGGGCGCGGAGTATGGGCCGGCTTGGCGGGCGGACAGTTATCTGGTTCCGACGGCTGATCAGGATCGGGAGTGAGAGGGGGCGTGAAACATGAAGACGTGAAACATGAAGAGGAGGAGGAGGCGCTCGCGCTTGCGCCTAGGGTTGATCTGTCGGTTGGGGCGTCTACGATTGCTAACTTATGGCGAAGGAACCCCCCCGCGAGTATCTCGCGCGGCTTGCCGCTGCGCGCCCGATGGTTGAGTTGGCTGATCTTCTGCGCTCTGGCGACGCTGCGGCGGCGTCGGGGTTGTGGGGGTCTTCTGTTGCTGCGGTGACGGCGGTGATGCAGAAGGAGTTGGGGCGGCCGGTGGTGCTCGTTTGCGGGCATATCGATGAGGCGGATGACCTGGCGGATGACGTGGAGTTGTTTTTGGGGAGGCGTCCGGAGGTGTTGCCGGCGCTGGAATTGTCGGGGGCGCTGGGGGGGCAGTCGGAGGAGCAGGTTGCCAATCGGATGCAGTTGGTTTGGAGATTGGCGGAGAAGGAGAGAATCGCGTCAGCGACGATTTCTCCTCCTTTGATTGTCGCGCCGATTCAAGCGTTGATGCAACCGGTGCCTTCGCGGAGGCAACTTGCGCAGTTAGTGAGAGAACTTAAGAAGGGGCAGGAGCTGGAGCCGGAGAAGCTGATCGTCTGGTTGTCGGAGCATGGGTACAACCGCCTGGAGCAGGTGGAAGTTCCGGGGGATTTTGCGGTGCGCGGCGGGATCATCGATATCTATCTGCCGGGGGAGTTTGATGTGGACAGCGAGCAGGTGGGGTTGACGGTGCGCGTCGATTTCTTCGGCGACCAGATCGAATCAATCAAGCGCTTCAGCATCGATTCGCTGGGGTCGCTGGGGGCGATGGATTCGGTGCGGCTGATCGATTTGAAAGGGAAGCTGGATGATCTGGAGTCGGTGAATCTGCTGTCGCATCTGCCCGACGACACGCTGGTGGTGTTGTGGGCGCCGCTGGAGATTGCGGAGCAGTCCAAGAGTTACCTGGATCGATTGCCGGAGGCGGTGAAGGGGATTTACCCGCTGTCGGCGGTGCTGAAGAATGCGGAGCGATTTACGCGGCTTGAGTTGTCGCAATTTGATCAGGGGGCGACGGCGATTCAGAGTTTGGTGGGTGGCAAAGACGTGCCGGGAGTGCGGCTGCCGGTGCGCTCGGTGCAGAAGTTTGAGACCGAGGCGCGGGCGGCGCTGGCGGAACTGGCGGAGGTCTCGAAGACGCACGAGGTGACGGTCTTCTGTGAGAACGAGGGAGAGGCGAAGCGGTTTGACGAGCTGGTGCGGCACGAGCAGAAGGGGATGATCGATCGGCTTCGGATCGTGCAGGGGTATTTGCATCATGGGTTTGTGTGGGGCGACGACGGGGCGGCGGAGCGGCCGCTGGCGTTTGTCGCGCATCACGAGCTATTCCATCGCTACGAAAATCGCCGGCGGGTGAAGAAGGTCATCAATTCGCGGCCGGTGGATTCATTTCTGGATCTGAAGGTGGGGGATTACGTGGTTCACGTGGCGCACGGGATCGCGAAGTTCACGGGGATGCAGACGATAACGAAGGAGGGGCGGCAGGAGGAGTACCTGACGCTGCGGTTTGCGGAGAACGCGACGCTGCACGTGCCGGCGGCGCGGATCAATCTGATCCAGAAGTACATCGGCGGGTTTCATGGGCATCCGCAGTTGTCGCGCCTTGGGAGCGGGGCATGGGAGAAGCAGAAGGCGCGGGTCAGCGAAGCGGTGATGGATCTGGCCGCTGAGCTGATTGAAGTGCAGGCGGCGCGGGAGGCGGAGGCGGGGACGGCGTTTCCATCCGACACGGACTGGCAGCGCGAGTTCGAGGCGGAGTTTCCATACGAGCCGACCGACGACCAGATCACGGCGGCGGAAGAGATTAAGCAGGACATGCAGAAGCGGCGGCCGATGGACCGGCTGCTCTGCGGCGATGTCGGCTACGGCAAGACCGAGCTGGCGATGCGGGCGGCGTTCAAGGCGGTGGAGTCGGGGCGGCAGGTGGCGATCCTCGTGCCGACGACGGTGCTGGCGGAGCAGCATTATCGATCGTTCAAGGAGCGGATGGCGGCGTACCCGTTCAACATCGAATCGATCAGCCGTTGGAAATCGGGGAAAGAGGCGAAGGACATCACCAAGCGCGCGGCGGCGGGCGAGGTGGACATTTTGATCGGGACGCATCGCATTCTCAGCGAGGACGTAAAGTTTTCCGATCTGGGTTTGGTCGTCATCGACGAAGAGCAGCGCTTCGGCGTGACGCACAAAGAGCGGCTCAAGAAGGTGCGCTCGACGGTGGACGTGCTGACGATGTCAGCGACGCCGATCCCGCGGACGCTGCACATGTCGATGGTCGGCGTGCGCGATATCTCGTCGCTGACGACCGCGCCGCAGGATCGGCGAAGCGTGGTGACGGAGGTGATGCCCTACGACAAGCAGCGGATCAAGCTGGCGATCCAACGCGAGCTGCAGCGCGAGGGGCAGATTTACTTCGTGCACAATCGCGTGAACAGCATTAAGGGGGTGGCTGAGGAGATTCAGTCGCTGGTGCCCGATGCGCGGATCCTGGTGGGGCACGGGCAGATGGAAGAGGGGGAGCTCGAGCAGATCATGCTCAAGTTCATCGCGCATGAGGCGGACGTGCTGGTCTGCACGACGATCATCGAATCGGGCTTGGATATTCCAAACGCGAACACGATCATGATCGACAACGCGGACCGGTTCGGCCTGAGCGAACTGCACCAGTTGCGCGGGCGAGTGGGGCGGTGGAAGCACCGGGCGTACTGTTATTTGCTATTGCCGCCTGATCGACCGGTGACGCCTGTCGCGGCGAAGCGGCTGAAGGCGATCGAGGAGTACAGCCACCTTGGCGCCGGGTTCAAGATCGCGATGCGAGACTTGGAAATTCGTGGCGCGGGGAACATCCTGGGGCCGGAGCAGAGCGGGCATATCGCGACGGTGGGGTATGAGATGTATTGCCAGTTGCTCGAAGAATCGGTGCGGCAGCTTAAGAATCAGCCAAAGCCGATCTTGCCCGAGGCGCACGTGGACATCGGGCTGACGGCGTATATCCCGAAGAGTTACATCCCGGCGGACCGGCAGCGGATGGATGTTTACCGGCGGCTGACGCGCTGCCAGGAATTGGAGACGGTCGAGGCGTTGCAGAAGGACATGATCGACGCATTCGGCGAGCCGCCCCGCCATGTGGTGCTGCTGTTCGCGCTCACGGAGATGAAGCTGCTGGCGGGTCATTTTGGGGTGGACAAGGTGATCAAGCATCCGCCTGATGTGGTGCTGACGGTGCGCGATGCGCTCAAGGCGGCGTATGGGTTGGCGGGCGCGCCGGGGTCGTTGCGCGTGGTGGATGAGAAGACCGTTTACTTCCGCCCGCCGGCGACGTACATGGAACCGGACACGCTGCTGATGGTGCTGCGGAATTTGTTGAAGGCAGCGTACGAGCGCGAGAAGCGCGGCGAGCCTGCGCCGCAGATGGCGCCGCAACCGAAGGAAGTGCTCAAGGCGAGCCCGGGGGGGATTCGGACGCACCGCCAGCTTTCGGGGCCGGGGGAGAAGGCGTCGGCGGTTGTCGCGCCCAAGCCGGCCGCGAAGGTGCCGGCGAAGCAGTTGACGCCGAAGGTGATGCAGCAGCTTGAGAAGCTGACGTCGCTTCGGGACCAGGGAATCCTGATGGATGCGGAATACGAAGCGGCGCGGAGGCGGATTTTGGCGGACACGTGAGGCTCAGGTCTTGCCGATCATCGCCATCGCGGCGCGAGAGAGCGACTCGTTCCCGCGCGCCCAATCGAGGAGATCGCCGGCAATGCGGGGCGTGCTGAGCAGGCGCGCCAGCGCGCGACAGGCAAGACGCCGGGTTCGCCAGAGGCGGGCGAATTCGGTTTGCAACTGGCGGACAGGTAGAGGGGTGTTGGTACGCTCAGATTGGTCGAGCGCTGCGGCGGCCAGTTCAGCGCTGCGCATGGCCAGGCCCATGCCTTCGCCGCCGATCGGTTCCAGGGCGGCGGCGGAGTTGCCGAGGGGGATGACGCGCGGGGGCCACCGGCGGCTGACCGGGAAGCGCGGGAGGAGGGAGGCGAGCCAGTCGCCGGCTCTTCTTGCGTGTGTGAAGCGCTGGGCGAGGGTGGCGTTTTCAGTGAGGAGTTGCGACCAGAGCGCGTCGAGATCGCGTCGGAAGCGTTCGAGTTTTTTGGCAGGGACGCTGAAGGCGATGTTGGAGAGGCCGCGTTGGATGGGGGCGAGACCGACGTAGTGGCCTTGGACGCCGAAGAGTTCGACGGCGTCGCGCGGGCCGACGACGGACTCAAAGTGGGCCTTGATGCCAAAGTCGGAGGTGGGCGTGGGGCGATGGGGGAGGAGGGCGCCTTTGCCGTCGGCGAGGATGATCCAGGTTGGGCGGAGCGTCTCGACGCGGTTGCCTTCGAGGTGTCGCACGGTCAGGACATCCTGAAGAGATTCGCAGCGTGCGGGTTGGAGAATGCGGACGCCTGCATCGCGGGCGGCGTCGAGAAGGGCGGCGTCCATCGCCCGGCGGGAGAGGCCCCACATCGGGCGCGGGAGCGGACAGGTGAGGTGGCGGCCGTCGGTGGCGTGGAGGATGGTGGCGTTGAGGAGGGTTGGTTGCAGCGGGCGGAGGCGGTCGATGAGGCCCAGGTGGGTGAGGACTTCGAGACCCAGAGCACTGAGCGATTCGCCGCAGACTTTGTCTCTGGGGAAGCGGCTTTGTTCGATCAGGGTAACGTCCCAGCCGCGGGTAGCCAGGGCGCAGGCGGCGGTCGCGCCGGCGGGGCCTGCGCCGATGATGGTCACGTCGGGCATGGCAGCAGCCTAGACGCCTGCGCCTTCGGGTTCGGTCGCGCGTTTTCGCAAGGTATCCAGTTTTTCCTTGACCTCTCTGGCGATCCCGCTGTTGGGGAAGTCGCGGACGATCATCTCGCCGATGCGGACCGAATCGTGCCACTTGTGGTCCTGCACAGCCAGGGCGAACTGGGTGCGGAGGTCGTTGATCTTTTCCTTGAAGAGGTTGCGGACGGTGTCCTGCATCTGGTCGGCTTCGGCGCGGGTGAGGTAGAGGTCGAGCTTTTTCAGGATCTCGATCGCGCCGTCGTTGTCTTTGCGGTGCAGGGCGTCGTTGAAGCTATCGATCAGTTGCTTCTTGTGGTTCTGCCGGCGGTTCTCGATGTCCTGCGGGAGGGCGGCGACCTGCGGATCGGACTTGTGGATGCCCATAAGGCGTTCCGCTTCGCGGAGGGCGTCGCTCCAGGCTTCGGCGCGGCAGTGGCGGTCGATCGTCCCCATGGCTTCGTTGATCTGGCGGCGATAGACGTCTTCCTGGTGGCGGAAGACTTCCTCGCGGAATTTCATGGCTTCCTGCTTGTAGCCGAAGATCGATTCCATCTCGTTGGCCAGGACCATGGCGGCTTCGTAGTCGCGCTTGGCCATATCCTCGCGGATGGCGCGGCGGAGGGCCTCGCGGTCCTTCTCGCGGTAGGCGACGGCCTTGGCGCGGTCGCTGAGGAGCTGGGTTTCGTTGATCTCGTTGAGGACGACGCTGATTGCCTGCAGGCGATCGGTGAGTGCGGTGGCCATCTCTTCGCCGCGCTTGATGGCGGCTTCGCGCGTGGCGCTTTGGGCGATCGCCAGCGGCCAGGTGGTCAAGACGAGCAGGAGTCCGATACAACCGGCGGCGAGCATAGCCCAGTCGCGGCGGGGGACGTCTTGAACGGCCAGGAAGATTCCGACGCCGAAGACCGCCAGGGCGACGACCAGAACGACGGCGTACATCCAATTCACGGACGCGGCGTTGCGTTTGTCCACGATCCACCTCGCTGGTAAGACTCGACGGTCCGCGCGGTTGCGCCGGGCCCTCAATGTTGAGCTTAGCAGGCGGCTTTAATTCGTGTCAACGTCCGGCTTTGGAACGCACAGGGGAAGCGGCGGTTTCGGCTTCTGGGGCCTCAGGATCGAGGGAACCGCGAAGCTCGGCGATGCGGCGTTCGCGCTCAGCGCCGATGATTCGCAGGGTCGCCCAAGCGCAGATCAGGCCGCATGTGATCCAAAGCCAGTCCATTTCTCCCTTTTCATCGGTTGGCGGGGGCGGGAGGAATCATTTTCGGCGCAAGACCGCGACATAACCACCATCGTGATAGCGCGTCGGGTCGGGGTCGAAGCTGGGAAGGGTGGATAGATCGTGGAGGAGTTCGAAATCGGGATGTTGCTTCAGGAAGGCGTCGATGCGGTGGCGGTTTTCTTCGGGCCAGACGCTGCAGGTGCTGTAGGCGAGGAGGCCGCCGGGGCGGAGGAAGGGGGCGGAGTCGGCGAGGATGCGATCCTGGAGCTTGGCGAGGGATTGGAGGGCGGCGGGGGTTTGGGCGTAGCGCGCCTCCGGGCGGCGGGCGAGGACGCCGCTGTTGCTGCAGGGGACGTCGGCGAGGATGCGATCGAATTGCGCGGGGATGATGTCGGTGAGATCGTTGAGCCAAGCGGCGGCGTGGACGTCAACGTTTTCGATCTGACGTTGAGCGAGGAGATGGCGGAGAGCTTCGCAGCGTTGCTCGGCGGGGTCCATTGCGACGACGCGGCCAGTCTCGCCGACGGCGTCTCGGAGTTGGAGCGTCTTGGTACCCAGGCCGGCGCAGCGATCGAGGACAGTTTGGCCTGGCTGAAGGGCGAGTTGGGAGGCGACGGCCGCTGCGGTGGGGTCCTGGACCTGCGCGAGGCCTTTGTTGGCGAACTCCGCGAGGTGGGAGCGCTTGGCGCCGGAGACGACGTACATGCCCGGGTGCTCATGCGGAGTGAGGGTGATGCCTTCCGATGCCGTTAACTTCTCGATCGATGCGCGAACGATGGTGGGTGGTTCGATCTGATCGTGCTCGCAGAAGCGCAGGGCATCTTCCTTGCCAAGGAGTTGCTCGAGCTTTTGGAATAGCTCAGGCGGATGTGAGAGGACGAGGTGTGCGTGCTGGGCGGCGTTCTCGCGCGGCGGAAGGGTCGGGGCGGAATCGCGCGTGGCCTTGCGGAGGACGGCGTTGACGAAGCCGGAGGCGCGGGACTGGCCGAAGCGGCGCGACTGTTCGACGGCTTCATCCACGGCGGCGGAGGCCGGGATGCGGTCGAGGAAGCCAAGCTGATACAGGCCGATCGCGAGGACCTTCTGGACGACGAGATCGATGCTCTTGAGATTGCGGCCGGAGTAGTGCTGAATGAGGTGCTGCAGGAGCAGGAGGTTCGTAACGACGCCGAGGGTGATGTGCTCGGCCAAGGCGACGTCGCGCGGGTCGGCCGGCGGGGCGGTCGGCTTATGCTTCTTGAGCGCGTTCGGCGGCCAGTGCGGCAGGCGCTTGGCGTCGAGCTCTCGGAGGGCGAAATCACGGGGTTTGGTTGTGGGGCTCATGGTGCAGCGGTCGTCAGTAACATGCGGCGCGGGTTATGGCGAGTTTGCCGCGTGCATTTCGTTGGGCTTACAATCCGGGAATGGTTGAGATCGTTCACGCCGCCGCGCTCTTTGCCACGCCTTTGCTGGTGGCGGCGGTGGGGGAGTTGGTGGTGGAGCGCGCGGGGATGGTGAACATCGGCATCGAGGGAATGATGCTGGCGGGCGCGCTGGCGGCATGGGTGGCGAACGGTTGCTGGGGGCCGGCGTGGGGGCTGATCGCGGCAGTGATGGCGGCGGCGGCGCTGGTGGGGCTCTTTGCGCTGGCGACGCTGGTTTTCGCGGCGGACCAAATCGTGACCGGCACGGGGATCAACCTGCTGGCCTTTGGCGCGACAGCCTTGGCATATAAGCAGATCAATCCGGCGATGGCGGATCGAGTGATCATTGCGATCGATCCGGTCTGGATGATGGCGGCGGCGCTGGCGCTGCTGGCCATGGCGTGGGCGTACCTGCGGCTTACGCGATCGGGACTGGAATTGATCGCGATTGGCGAAGCGCCCGAGGCGGCGGACGCGGCGGGGGTCGCGGTGAACGGACGCAAGTTTCTGGCGTTGCTGTTCGGCGCGGCGTGCGCGGGGCTGGCGGGGGCGTATCTATCCACCATGCGGGTGCGGGGGTTTGTCGAGAATGCCACCGAGGGGCAGGGGTTTTTGGCGCTGGCGATCGTGATCTTCGGCCGCTGGCACGCGGGCGGGATTTTGGCGGCGGGCCTGTTTTTCGGCGTGGTGCGGGCGATGGCGAACACGCTGGAGACGCACGGCGGGTACGCCGAAGGGACGCTGCAACTATTCAAAATGCTGCCTTACGCGGTCAGCCTGTTGGCGTTGGCGGGAGTCGCGGGGCGCTCGGGTGCGCCGGCGGCGCTGGGACGGGCCTACGTGCGTGAATGAATCAGGCGCTGGCGCGCTGATTGACGTTGCGGGTGTTTTGCTCGGGCAAGATGGCCGCGAGGAACTCGGCGGGGGTGAACGGCTTGGGAACCAGGCGCTCGATCGCGCCGGTGTGCAGGCCGGCGACGATGCTCGCGAGGTCGTGGTAGGTGGTCATCAGCACGCGGCGTGCGTCGGGGCGGCAGGTGCGGGCGGTCTCGAGCAGCGAGAGGCCGCTGGACGTGCGGAGCACGTGCTCGGTCACGATCACCTCGACCAGCGCCAATTCCTGCATCCAGCCGAGCAACGTGCGCGACTCGCGGGTGGTGCGGACATGGTAATAGGGCGAGGCGATGCGGGTGATAGTTTTCAGGACGGCATCATCGCCATCGAGCACGATCAAAAAGTTTTTAGCGTCCAAGGCTTGGGTCCACGGTATGCGCGACACCCCAACGGGACACCCCGCGACACGCATCGGCGCGGGGTGGACAAAATCCGTCGTGACCGCGGGCGTCGCGCGCCGCTGGCGGTCACTGCTATCTTTTCGGCAAAACTCGGACATTGGCTGAGGAGAATCCGCCGCGATTCACAAGTTGCTGCTGATCAGCTTTGCGAATTCCAAGGCGACGATCTGTTCCTCGATAACGACAGCGAACGCGCCGGCCTTTTCGGCCTTGATACCGGTCGATGTGTAGTTGCAGCGGGCCATCATGCGGACGTTGGGATTGAGGCTGCGGGCGATCTGGAGCACTTCAAGAACGATCCGTTCGTCCGGCAGGGTGACGGCGAGGAAGCGGGCAGACTCGATACCGGCCTGCCGCAGGAGCGCCGGGTCGCGCGCGTCGCCGCAGACGACGTGCTTTTTGCAGGCGGCGATGGATTTCGCGTTGGTCGGGTTTAGTTCGATCACGCAGTAGGGGAGCTTGCGGGCGTCGAGAATCTCGGCAACGAAGCGGCCGGGCAGGCCGAAGCCGACGATGATGACGTCCGGCGGCGGGGCATTAGCCGGCGGCGGCGGCGCCACTGGGTCGCCGGGCTGTGGGTTGGGGCTCGCTTCCATTTTGCCTGCTCGCTCCTCAAGGCAATGTGCGGCTACCTTCCGGCGGCGGCGCGGCGGCGTCAAGGGGAAACTCGCGCCCGCTGCAACGAAGCCTTGAGCGGTCGCTATCCAAT
>JAQGHM010000230.1 GCA_028291615.1 Phycisphaerales bacterium
TGTCTTGGACTGTACTGACTTGGCCCCCGGGTTTTTGCCGAGTGCAAAATGTGCAGGCCGACGTGGGGTCCCAGGCAGCCGATCTGGAAAGCCCTCAGCGGTCGCCCGCCCGCATACGCGCGGAGGATCTATGTTGGCGCGCGGCAGGAATCCGCGCAGGCGTTTCCGACGTCGAGTTACCCCGTCGTGTTAGAATGCATCGACCAACCAACAGGATCGCCATGCTTCACGACGTTCGCCAGACGCTCGTCACGCTTCGCGACGAGTTTCGAAACGCCGCCGCCCTCAGCGACGGCTATTAGATCGACATTTCGATCGACCCCGGGCCGATCAGGAGCGTCCCGCCTCACCGCCGCCGACGCGGCAAACTACAACACGGGCGCGAAAGGAACGGCGGCATGGGATGACATTTGGGCGTTTCATCGAATTGAGAGTGTACCGCATTCGGGACAGCGGTCGGGCGTAGCCCGAAGATCGTAACCGCACTTCGGAACGTCGTCCGTTGAATACCGCCATTTCGGCCTCTGCCTACGGCACGCCAGATTTCGATGGACGTCCTTCCCGAACCGTGCGCCCATCTACCGGCCCGACATTCGCCACCCCTCACCCTCCCGCGCCCCGCCGGGGCTCGCGGCTTGTGCCGCAGCGCTCCCTAGAGCCGGTGCGTTTTCTGCGTCAATCATGTGGATCATCTTGAGTCGAGGTGCTTGGCGTGCCAGTCACGCATCACCTGATTGTATGCGTCCGCTTCCGCCGAGACCTGACCCGTCATGTCGCAACACGGTACCGGAAACGTGGGAAGACCCGTCTGTGCATCGCTCGATGCGTGGCTTGCTCCGTATTCCAATATGCGCAGCTTACCCACTTTGATGTCGGCGGCTGCGGTGCGCGCGCCGCGCTCCTTGACGGCCGCGATCGCGTCAGGGTCCGGCACCAATGAAAATCCGGGACCCGGTCGAGGGATGGGTGATTGCTCGGCAAGCGGCGCGGCCGCGGTGGGTGGCGTTGCCGCAGATGCCGGCAGTGTCCGCGAACGAGCCCCAGCAGCCTGGGGTCCCCCGCGCGTGCCGCAACCGGCGACCAGCGTCAGTGCGATCATGAATGACAGTGTCATGGCGGGGTTCATTGGTCGTCTCCGTTGACGCTTAGCGTATTGCCGATGGCGCGCCACGCGCGCCGGGCGGGCTGATGCGAGCCGCCGGCGATGCGGACGCGACCAGGGACTTCATCCTGAAGGTAGCGTGGGGGCCGGAGTTTAATAGGCGAAACATGTGTGCTGTGAAGACGAGACATTCCGCGACTTTCTGGGCATGCGATCCCGGTACCGTGGCGATGAGTCCGCCCCCGCCACAACCCGGAGCTGAGATCTAGCGCGGAGCCGCCGCGCGGGCGCGCTCAGATGACCGCGATACCGGTCCAGCACAACAGCGCGAATAGGTGTTCCCCGCTCATGCTGGGCCTCACTTCTCCGACGTTTCCGGTCCGAGTTGATCGGATCGGGGGCGTCCACCACATCAAACCCCCGCTGCTCGACCTCGCGCCGGCTGATCCATCGGGAAAGTATGACGGCAACGATCGCGACCACGGCAAGGATCACGATTGCGGCTGCGATTAAAGCCCGAGTCGGCATGGATCACCGCTTTCCTGACTTCGCCGCCAGATCATCGATTACCTTGCTCATGGCGTGAAGCTTATCCAAATTCTCGGTCCCCATCGCTCAACCCGTTGGACTCACTCGGTCGGGCCCGCAACGGCGACCGTCAAGATGTCGGACGGCAAGGCTCGCTTGGTAACATCTGTACGGAGCGTTGAACAGGCGGCTGATTACAAATGCGTCCTCCCGAAACCCACCAGCGCAATGTCATCGTTCTGACTCCGGCCAACGGAGAATTGCTTTACCACGTTGACCACCTGCTCGACCATGGTGCGGGGGGAGTAATCACCACCGGCCACGGCGGCGTACACCCCCTTGGTCTCCAACTGGAGGTCACGCACGTCCATCGCCTCAGTGACGCCGTCGGTGAACGCCAAAATGCTGTCGCCGGGCTGCAGGTGAACCTGGCACGAGGCGTATTCGAAGCTGTCGACGACGCCCAAGGGGTAGCCCGTCACGTCGTTGCTGATCGCGTCTTCCACGGTGCGCGTTTGACGGTGGTAGAGCAACGGCGGCGGATGGCCCGCGTTGACCAGCGTCACGGTGTGGCTATGGGGATCGAGGAACGCCGCCGCAAGGGTTACGAATCGCCCGGGAACTCCCGATTGGTTCATTAAGGAGTTGAGCTTGGTGAATGCGGCAGCGGGATCCGGATTTGTCAGCATGTAGAAGCGGGCTTCGGCGCTGAGCTTGGCCATCAGCAGGGCGGCCATCACGCCCTTTCCAGCCACGTCTCCGACCAGCACGGCAACGCGATCGCCCGGCAGCAGGATGCAGTCGTAATAGTCGCCGCCGACCTCGTGGGCGGACTCGTAGTGAGCGAAGAACTCGTAGCCGGGGACTTCGGGAAGCCGCAGTGGCAGCAAGCTCCGTTGCACCCCGCGAGCCATTTCCAAGTCGTGGGTAATCCGCCGACGGGCGTGCTCCAGGTCCCGGCTGTATTCCTCCAAATCGATCTGCAAGCGACGCAGCTTTAAGTGAGTCTCGACACGGGCATGGAGCTCTTCCATCTGAAACGGCTTGGTGAGGTAGTCCACCCCGCCGGTGGCGAAGGCTTTCACTTTGTCCAAAGGTTCGGTCAAAGCGCTGATGAAGATGATCGGAATCCCCTTGAGTTTGTCATCAGCTTTGAGATGTTCGCACACCTCATAGCCGTTCATTTCGGGCATGTTGATGTCGAGCAGGATCAGGTTGGGGGGATCGCGCTGCGCCGCCAGCAGCGCCAGCTTCCCGCTGGGCACCGGCCGAACTTTATACCCGCGGTCTTTCAGCATGCCGGATAACACCTGAAGGTTAGCGGGCGTGTCGTCCACCACCAGGATGCTGGCGGCGGATTCGGTGACGGCGAGTTTGGACGGCTCCGAAGTCACTGAGGGCTCCCCGCGGTGAAGAGATCAAGAAGTTTCTGGTATTGGAAGCCCTCGGCCAAACGCCGCAGGCCTTGGGCAATGGCAGGATCTCGCGCCTCGACGTCCTGGATCCTTGCCAGCAACTGGTCAAGATCCGCCGTGATCACTGCTTCTCGCATCGGATTGATCAGGTCTTTCGGCCACCCGACCAGGGATTGGGGCGCAAGCTCAGGCGCTGCTTCGTGGCCCGGCTCGGCGTAAACGTATTTCACGCCCAGGTGGCGGTGGATTTTCTGGAACAGCTCCTCTTCCCTGAACGGCTTACCGATGAAATCGTCCGCGCCGATCTCCATCAACTCCTGACGGTTGTCATCCATCGCGCTGGCGGTCACAGCGATAATCTTGGGTTCCTTGCCGCCATCCACCGCGCGGATACGGCGAATTGCCTCATGACCGTCCATGACCGGCATCCGGAAATCCATCAGGATTAAGTGAGGCCGCCATTCCTCAAACGCGTGGACGGCCTCGGCGCCGTTGGTCGCCAGCCGAACCTCGAAACCGATGGGCGTGAGAAGCTGCGCCAGGAGTTGGCGGTTGTCCTCGATGTCGTCGGTAATCAGGACTCGACAGGTTGCCTGCCCGGCTTGGAGGCCCAGGACATGCCGGGGCTTCTCCGTCGCCTGAACCGCCTGTGCGTCCCCCTTCTTCAGCGGAAGCTGAATGACGAAAACGCTGCCCTTGCCGACCTGGCTGGAGTGCGTGATGTCTCCCCCCATCAGGCGGACGAACTCCCGGCTGATCGCCAGGCCCAGGCCTGTACCGGTTCCGGTCTGTTGCCCGGTCTTGGTCTGCTCGAAATGACGGAACAATTTTTCTTGTTCTTCCGGTGAAATGCCCGGGCCGGTGTCCTCGACTTCCACGCGGAGGCAGGGGCAAGGCGGGGTTGCACTGTCGCGATCCACGCGAACGCGCAGGCCGATGCCGCCTTGTTCGGTAAACTTAACGGCGTTGCCCAACACGTTAATGAAGACCTGGCGCAGCTTGTTGATATCGGTCACGATGTATCGGGGAACGTCGCCGATCATCTCGACCGAGAACGATAACCTCTTCTCATCAGTGCGGACGCGAAACATCATCTCCAGGTCTTTGATCAGGACGGGCAGGTCAAATGTTGACAGGTTTAAGGTCGTGCGTCCCGCCTCGATCTTGGACATCTCCAGGATGTCGTTGATCAGAGCCAGGAGATGTTCACCGCTGCGGTTGATCGTCGCGAGGTACTGGCATTGACGGGGGGTGAGCCCTTGGTCTCGCTGCATGAGCTGGGAGAAGCCGAGGATGGCGTTCATCGGCGTGCGGATCTCGTGCGACATGTTCGCCAGGAAAACGCTTTTGGCGCGGTTGGCTTGCTGTAACGACTGCTCGTATCGCTTGCGTTCGGTCACATCGCGGGCGGCGGCAAACACACCTTGGAGCTTGCGGTCACGGTCGTGAAAGGTCGTCGCATTGTACGAAACTACGGTCTCCTTGCCGTCCCTGGCGCGTGCGGTGAGTTCGTAGTCGGTCACTTTGCCTTCCCCCAGCACCAGCTTGATTGCCGCCTCAGCCCGCTCGGGATTCGTGAAGTAGAACTTGAACGGTGCTCCGATCAGCTCGTCTCGCGTGCATCCGGTTAACGCCTCCATCTGCTTGTTTACGTCGGTGATGATGCCGCGCGGATCGGTGGTGATCAGGGCATCGATGTTCGATTCGATCAGTGAGCGGGTATAGAATTGCTGATCGCGCACGCGCTGGTCGAGCAGCATGCGTTCGGCTTCGACCTGCTTTCGCGCGGTGTTGTCCGTGCCAATTAGCAGATAGCCGATGATCCCGCCTTGCGCATCGCGCAGCGCCGTCACCGACACGATGGCCGGGAAACGGCTGCCATCCTTGCGGATGTAGGTCAGCTCATAGATGTCCTCGATGCCGCGCAGCGCTTTGAAAATAAGTGCCTCGAACCCCGGCGTAATTGTGGTGCCCAGCTCGGTGCTCAGCGCTTTAGCGCGCGAGACTACTTCTTGTGGGTCGGAAATGTCCGCCGGGGTAATCTTGTTCATCACTTCGGCGGCCGCGTACCCCAGCATGCGCTCGGCACCCACGTTGAAGATTTGAATGACGCCCTTCTCGTCCGTGGCGATGCTCGAGAAGTTGGCGCTGTTGAAGATCGCGCTTTGCAACGCGCCGGCCTTGAGCAAGGCCTCCTCCGCATGTTTGCGTGCGGTATTGTCGGTACCGATCAGGAGGTAGCCGATGATCGCGTTCTGATCGTCGCGCAGCGCCGTGACCGAGACGACGGCCGGGAAACGGCTGCCGTCCTTGCGGATGTACGTCAGCTCGTAAATGTCCTCGATACCCCGCGCGGCCTTGAAAACCAGCGCCTCAAATCCGGGCGTGATCTGCGTGGCGAGTTCCAGGCTTAGCGCGGCGGCCCGCGCGATGACTTCCTGCGGATCGGAAATGTCGGCCGGCGTGATCTTGTTCATCACTTCGCCAGCGGCATAGCCCAGCATGCGCTCGGCGCCCACGTTGAAGATTTGAATGACGCCCTTCTCATCGGTGGCGATGCTCGAGAAGTTGGCGCTGTTGAAAATCGCGCTCTGAAGTGCCCCGGCTTTGAGCAGTGCTTCTTCTGCTCGCTTGCGCGGGGTCACGTCTTCCATCGCCAACACCACGAGCTCGCCGTGGTGCCCCGCCTGGAGCTTGCGCGCGTTGAGCAGCATGACCCGCCTGCCGATCACCGGGAAGCTGTGCTCCAGCTCGAAATCGTTGAAGACGGTGCTCTTGGGCACGACGTCCTCCAGCAGCGTGCGCAGGTCCGGGATGTCCCACTGACCGTTACCCAATTCGTAAATGAGGCGCTCCTCGGTTTCTTCAGCGGAGACGTGAAACGTCTGATAGAAGGCGCGGTTGGCAAACCGGACGCGCAACGTGGTGTCGAGAATCAACAACGGCTCGCGCACCGTGTCAACGATGTCCAACGCGTAGTTCTGAATATCCTCGACGAGTGGTTCAACTTTCATTCGATACCGCCTTGGTATGTTTGGTCGACGTCGCGCGCGCGGAGTCCAATATTCCACCGAGTTGCACGGTCCTGCCGCCCACCCACCACGTTCCAAATCATGTCGCGGACAAGACCTCATCCCGATCTTTTGCGGCGGCGGGCGCTTTTTGCAACAGGATCATTGGGGTGATCTGATCGAATTGTTTGTGGAGCGCATCCAGCGAGGTCACGGTTTGTACATCGTTCGCTTCGACCGCGCTAGGTTTGTTGTTCGTCCACAGCCCGACGACGACCTTCAAATCGGTGCCGCGGGCGGTGAGGAATTTCAGGAGATATCGTGCGTGCAACGCCGCCTTGGGGGGCAGCGCCGACACGACGACGACGTCGACGTCTTCAGGATTGCACGAGGCGGCCATTTCCGATGCCAGGGAATCGGCGTTGGCGACGGTCACGGTATAGCCACGTCGTCCCAACACTTGAGCGACCATCAGGCCGACGATCTGGTCCGCTTCATCGTGGGCGGGCAGGCAGCGCACGTTGACGATACTCCCGTCAGGCAGGGGCAACCGGGCGGGTGGAGCATCGGCGGTGGACGTCGCAGGTACGTCGTCCGTATGATCCTTAGCCTCCGGCGCCGTCGCCGCGCTGGCGGCTTTGTTCTCGTCGGCTTGCTGTTTCTCCCCAAGCGCTTGCACGATTTCCTTTAATCCCTGCCGAATCCAGACGTGCCGGGCATCATCGAGTTTCCCACGGTGCCAATCGCTCTCGGCTTCGGCAAGGGCGGGGATCAGGATCTGATCATACACGGCCTCCAGCGGCCGCTCCTTTAAATATTCAAGTGCAAGTTCAGCCGCTTCCTCATCATCGCCGGCGATCAACCGCTGGTAAATTCGCGTCGTCGGGTTCAAGACGGGCTCCTCCCCGAGCAGCACGTCCAGCATCGCCAGTTGCGGGACATATTTTCCCATCACGACCAGGAGCACGGTCAGGGGAGTAGAGAGCAGAAGCCCGATGGGCCCCCATAACCACGTCCAGAAAACCGCGGCGACCAGGACGGCGATCGGTGAAACGCCCGTGCTGGAACCCAGCACGTGAGGTTCAACCGCCTGGCTGACGAAAATCTCGATTCCCACGAACATCGCGAGCGTCACGAAGAAGACGGCGTTTCCTGGGAACGCCGCGAACGCCAGGGCAAGGGGCACGGCGGCGCCCAGCCATGGTCCGATGTACGGGATATAGCGCATCACGGCGCAGATCAGCCCCGCGAGCAGCGCCGTGCGGAAGCCGCCCTGTCCGCCGCAGATCGTGATGTCGATCAGCCACAGGCCGATCGCAATCACCACGCCGTAGGATATGTTGATCAACGACTGTGCGGTCAGGAAGCGGCCGATGCGCGTGGCGGCATCATCAAACGCTTGCGTGGTCACATGCAGGCGCCCGCCCCCCGCCAGAAGGATCATGCGATCGCGAAGGTTCTCGCGCCCGATCAGCATGAAAATGATGAAGACCAGCACCAGGCCCGCGGTGGCAACGGGGCTCAGAAGCTTCCCCAGATACTCCCCGATGAGTTCCAACGTGGTCGCGGGCTTGGGATAAAGGCGAACTGCCCACGGATCGTCCGGCGATGGACGAACCAAGGGTGGCGGCGAAGCGGCTGGCGCCGATTGGAGAGGCGCAGGGGGCGCAGCAGACGTCCCACCAACAACGGCGACAGACGATTGCGTCGTCGCGGAGGCTTGAGTGGCCGCAACAACCTGAGTGGTTGGGGCATCCCGAACCGACTGACGCAGTTCATTGCGCACCGTCTCCATCATCCCGCCCGAACGTGTCAGGCGCTGGAACTTCGCCTGTATGCTCTGACGGTAATCCGGGAGCTTGGTAACGATCTCCGCGAACCGCTGCTCGACGATCCAGCCAAAGCCGACAACAAGTGCGAGGGCGGCAAAGACGACGATCAAGGTGGAAGGAACTCTCCCCAGCCGCAAACGCTCAAGCGCACTGACAACCGGCGCGAGCAGGAATGAGAATAACACCGCCAAGGCAAGCGGGATCAGCACCTCTTGGCCGAAGTACAGCAGCCCCAGCACTATGGCGATGGATGCCAACGCGTAGAACTGCGTTTTCTTCGATGGCTCGACGGACGACAAGATCGCACCTCGACTCGCGACTCCACGAGCGGCTTTTCACTCCAACGACACATTGATGTAGGAAATTCGCCTGATATGACTGACAACTGAGTATCGCCGAATGGCGCCGGTTCGCGAATGGAAGAAATTCCGAACATCCAAACCATTGTAGCTGAGGCGAGTTTTATCCCCATTCGCGCTACCCTTGTCGCGAGCAAGCCGGCGCGGTAGTCATACGCGAGTGGGCGGCGCATCACGGCACACCCGCGGGTGATTGTCGACCGGGCTCATGCCACCTGAGCATCGGGCAGGTAAGCATACACGGTTGGCCGCGTCAGTCCCGTCGCTCGCGCGATTGCCGTGATTGATTCCCCCTCGCGTGACATTCGTTTGATCGTCGTCACCTGCTCGTCCTTCACCTTGAGTCGTCGCCCCTTCCTCGACCCACCCCATTTCTTCCCGTTGGCCTTGGCGACTGCTTGGCCGGCCAGCACCCGCTCGGCACGGACCTCGGTCTCGAATGCCGCGACGCTGGCTAGGACGCCCGCGAGCATCTTCCCCGCCGCAGTGCTCAGGTCGATCCCGTCCTTGAGCGAGACGAGGTTGACCTTTCGTTCGCGCAGGTCGTCGAACAAAGCCGTCAAGCCCGACGACGTGCGGCCTAAGCGGTCGATCCGCCAGCACACAACCCGCGAGACGTGTCCCATGCGAACCGCATCGATCAACTTGTTCCAGGCCGGCCGGTCCATCGTCCGACCGGTGAACTTATCGCGGTACCACATGCACTCGCCGTCTTGACTCTCAGCCCATCGCTTCAGGTCTGGCTCTTGAGACGCCGTATCCTGAAGTTTCCCTGAGACGCGGACGTAAATGGCCGTGTGTTTCATAGGTGGATCAATCTATACACCCTAACATCGTTTTGTAAAGTATAATTTATAAATGACAATTTACACAAAATGGCTGAGGCTGGAGAGCAGGAACGCCACCGAAACGCTGGAGACTGACTCTTTACACTTTTGGAAGCGTGCCCGAGCTGGCGAGAAGACCTGTGGCTTGGGCACGAACCTGTCGCCCCACCATCCTCGCGATCGGGCCGATACCGTGATTATGACAATATGTGGAAGGGACTGAGCCGGCGATCTACCTCGGCGCCGGTAGGATCCTCATTCCTGAGAATCACTACTTGATGCTCTTCACCGGCAAGCCCGCTTCGACGAAACCCTGACGTGATCAAGTCGGCCGGTGCTCCGAAGCCCACTCGATATTCTGGATAATGGCTGCACCGGGTGATCCGCCCAGATGCGAAAGGATGCAGCCGATGGATGACAATGACCTTGGCTAGACGATGCAGCGGATTATGCAGGAGATTAAGCCACGGATTCAGAACATTGCCGCTCTGCAGACAGTCTCCGTCCTCCGGGCCATCTCAGAAGCTAATGGAGTTCATGATGACCTCGTAGCGGAGCAGCAACTGCTGGCAGGATTGCACAAGCTATTCCGAACTGGTGTCTTGCGTGGGGGGTCAACCTCGACAATCCAAATCCACCGTTCTTTCACGTCACGGCCAAAGGGCATAAGTTTCTCGTGCAAAATCCGTAGAGGCACTGCCTGGATGACGCGGCGTCCGCCCCCGAAGTATGGCCCGTTCGCGGGCTCTGATTTCCGGGTTCTCCGGGTATGATGTCAGGATGAATGCTGCGTTAATTGTCGGGATCAGCGACTAAGCGGGACATCTTCCAGACGAACGAGGCCTTCGTCGAGAGCTTCATTCAGGGATTCGGCGGTCCCCTCGCCGCTAAAGAATGCGTTGTTCAATCGATTTACAACCAGATGCGGCAGACCGACGAGTCCTTCCTCCGCGCCGTGCGGCTCGCAGCGGTGTTCATGCTAAAGGCGACGAACGTTTGCGAACACATCTTGGAATTGAAGGTTGGGCCGGTCTCGACTGGTCGATGCCAAGTTCGGTTTCGTGGGCGGCGGGCATCAATGTACACGAACCAAAAGCCATTTGAGTTCCAGCCTGAGGGCGATTGCCCCTTGGAATGAAGAGAGCGGGTCTCGTACCAAACTCGAACTATTCCCGTGTAAGCCATCGCAATTTGTGTAAAATGGAGAAAGTGTAAATGGCTTTTCCGTAGGGAATTGGCTCTTGCGGTTTGGTCTTCGGAACCGCAGGCTGCAGGTTCGAATCCTGCCGAGTGCATATCTTTGTGGAATAACGGGTTAAGGGAAGGGGGCCTGCCGACGACCCTCGGTTTTCTGATATCGCTCGCGCGCAGGAGAAGCTTGGGACCTCCTACTCGCGCAGGACCTGAATGGCTTGTTCGGGCGTCGTCGCGTCGCGCAGGCGGGCGCGGACTTCTTTCTTCTGGAGGCTGCGGCCGGCGGCGGCGAGCAATTGCAAGTGGGACGCGGGGCCGGCCGACGGGGATAGGAGCAGCACGACGACTTCGACGGGTTTTTCCGTGGGGGCGTCGAGAACGCCGGCGTGGGTCAGGCCGATTGCCAGGCGCGGCGCGGTCAGGCGGTCGAGACGGGCCAGTGGGAGTGCGATGCCTTCGTTGAGGAAGGTGGAGCCCTGCGCCTCTCGCTCGGCCGTGATGGTGACGCCTCAGATTCTGCCCGCGGCCTCCGGTTACGGGAACTCGTATTTTTAGAAGCTCTAAGGGCGATTCGTTCGTAGACTGGTCCGGCAGGATCAATGCCATGCGCGTCCAGCCCGTTTTATTGAGCGGCCGTTGCGTTCAACTCGAGCCCTTGGATCAGAGGCATCGGGAAGCGCTCCGCGCGGCCGCAGACGACGAGCGGATCTGGCAGCACACTCTCGTGGTTGCCCGGGGAGAAGGTTTCGAGGCATGGTTTGACGACGTGCTGGCCAAGCGAGACGCCGGCTGGCAGATCCCTTTCGCGGTGCGTCGCTTGGCAACGGACCAACTAGTCGGCAGCACGAGCTATCTCGACATCAACCCGAAGCATCGGCGGATCGAGATTGGCTCGACATGGTACAACCCGGAGGTCTGGGGCACCGCAGTCAACCCGGAGTGCAAGCTGCTGCTGCTCACCCACGCATTCCAGAACCTCGGGATGAACCGCGTGGCGTTTGTCACAGATAGCCGCAATCAAAGGTCTCTGGCCGCGATTGCCAGCCTGGGGGCGATCCGGGAAGGCATATGTCGCGCTCACATGATCAGCCAAGGCGGTCGTGTCCGAGACAGCGTGTTGTTTAGCATCATCGCGGCCGAATGGCCTAAAGTGGAGGAGCACTTAAACGCGCGGTTAGCTGCCAGAGGAGCTTAAGGTTGAAATGTGGAGTCGAAATTTCGCCGATGTACAAACTCGAACTATTTAGATGTAATTCACCGCAATCTGTGTAAACTGTGGAAAGTGTAAGTGGCTTTTCTTCAGCGAATTGGCTCTTGCGGTTTAGTCTTCGGAACCGACGGTCGAGATATTGCTCAACTCGGAGACGCGCGGCACGTCGTCGTGCGACGCCAGCCGCCCTAATTCGCGTTCAGCGGAAGGCACCGCACCTCGGCCCCCCCGGCTCGAACACCTTCGAATACGGCAGTTGCACGCGGACGCGCACGACGCCACAGTTCGCGTTATGCACCAGGTCAATCCCGGTAGATAGTTGCACGAGCAGCCGCCCGTCCCCAGCAATGTCGGCCGCGTACTCGATCTCTCTAATCGGGATAACCGACCCGGCCTTGTCGCTCCCTTGCCATAGTGACACTAAGTGGGATATTGTCACGGCTAGGCAAGAACCCTCGACGCCAGGAGATTGATTGGGCGCGTCCATAACTGGATTACAGAAGACAACCTTGCTTCTATCCTCTCGGAGGCTCGTATGGCTGACGATTCACTCATTCTCTACATCGATGCGATCGCTACACGTTTGCGATTGGAGGGGGCACCGCAACAGCATGGTGACGCGCCGGTCCAAGAAGATACTGAAAACGTCTTGGCCGATCTGCCTCCTCAGGATCGCCGCCGGATCGTTCGTGGGATCATTCGAGGGGAGAATCCCAAAAATCTGATCCAAGCCGACATAGAGGGCGGTCAGAGCTACGATCTCTGGCATCTGCTCGACGAATTTTCTAAGGCTGCCGCGGCTGTGCTGGCGTCTTATAAAATCTACAGGGCGGTCAGAAAGCGCAAGCTCAGTCCAAAGCTCGAGGATCTTCAGGATGAGGCGGAACAGCAGGGGTGGGTGGGGCCGCACGCAACGGCAGCGTTCGTGGCAATCCTTAACTTTCCACCATCGACTCAGTTGCTGCCGGAGACGGAGCCAGCGGACGACCATCCATGAAGTGGCTCCTCATTCTCGCAGTGATTATCAATTATCGGATGCTCACAATCGCGATGCTGATGATCGCGGCGCACAAGCCGACTTGGCAGTCTTGGATGGCGGCGGGGTTGTGCGCGCTACTTGAAACGGTGCTTGGTGGAGTAATGAAAGTCGCGGGAGACTACGCCCGCCTCCGATGGGTTTACGACCACTTCCTTGCCGCCCCTCACTACCGTCTCCATCGGATACCATTTTCTAGCAGTGTTGTGCAAGCTGGGTTAGCCCCCACCTTCGTCACCCCTCGGGCATTTAATCGTGTGGCGCACGTTAAGGGTTGGCTCGATACTCTGCTGAAAAGCCGGGGGATTCAACTTGACCCCGTGAACGTGTTCTACGTCGAAGTTGGCGAGGACATGAGCGTCCCGCCGGCAATCAAAAGCTTTGCCGGAATCATCTCTCCGTCATTCGTGTTCGTCCGGGATGACCCCTGTCGCGGGGCCGTGCCTTTGTTTGCCCTATTTCATGAGCTGGCACATACCAGCGACGACGCCTGGT
>JAQGHM010000290.1 GCA_028291615.1 Phycisphaerales bacterium
ACGCGGCGAGTTCGTCAAAACAACAAAATTCGCCTTCCAAAGGGCTCCGGCGCAAAGTATGAATCGCGTTGTCATGCGATGAGCGAGCGAGTCCGGCAATCAACATGAAGCGAACATCATGTACTTCGTCCATCTTAAAGCCCATACACTGTAAAACTGCAGAACGCTGATCTTCTACAAGAACTCTCCACGTACGCAGCTGATCCAAGCCCGCTTGGAACTCAGAGTGTAGTCCACTGTTTCGTTTCATCAATCGTGTTTGTGGCTTCTCAATTTCGACCAGATAGAGCACATGGCTAGAAGTAAGGATTCCAAAATCCGCCTTGCAAACTGTTAAGATCGGAGGCTTGTGAAGGATTGAGATAGGAGACAGGAAGCTCCAAAAAATCGGATGCTCTTCCAGAAACGTCTGAACAGCTTCTTCGGATGGTTCGCTATGGATTAGCTGCTCATACTCCGCCAGCATAGTATGCAAAGCATGCTTTTCGTACTGGCGCGTAACCGCGATTTGTCGTCCTTCAATTTTCCCAGTGTCGCGGCGAAATAATTCGAATAATCCATTTTTGATGTAGACAGTGGGTATTACGGACGCGCCACATTTACAACGCCAAGGATCGGGCGCATCGACAGCCCAGCAGCTGCCCTCTTCCTGATCCGTCTGATCAGCGGGACTTAACGATTCTTTTATCGTGATCCTGTCACTACATTCTTTGCACTGAAGTATTATTCCAAGAAATCGCTTGGCGCCGGGGCGGCTCAGTATTGCCCGCCGCTCGGCTTCACTGAGCGGGGCAGGCTGTGACCAGCCGCACACGAAATAGCCGGCAATAGTCCGGCACCCGTCGCGAACAACTTCAATCTTTACCCCTCCAGGCCCTGACAGCATAAGAGCGGGGCAACGAACAACGAGCCTGTGATTTTCTAATCTGACTGGGCCCTCATCCGTATTGATCTCAAAGCTCTCGCGCGATCCGAAATCATCTTCTCGAGTGAATGTGCCCGAGGGCGTGTCGGAAATACCGATCGTAACGTCGGTCGAAGCCCATTGCTGGGATCGTTGAACGTTGACCGCCCGGAGCTGGAATGTAAAGCTGTTCTGGAACCAATCATTCGGAAAATGGAGGATTAAGTAGAATGCTTCAAGGTGGCAAGGAAAGAGGGCCAGTTCAATCATTGAACCAAACCCCAAGATATCTAAAGATCGACCTCTTCGCTGAACCCGTTGCGCTACGCCCAAGAGCAGAGGCATCGCATTTCCGTTTGCTTCCATTGCTACCACCGCTATTGCTCGGAGTGACAGCCAAATCAGCTACACCCCATCGAATTCCCGCAGTTCATGCATTTGTAGCAGGTGCCGCTTCTTACGGTGATGCTGCCGCAGACGTCGCAGGCGGGGGCGTCGGCTTGCATTTCCGTGCCTTGCTGGCTTAGGGGGTCGACGACGATTTGCATTCTCAGGTTGATGCCGGTGGCGGTGTTGGCGTGGGACTCGGATTTGTCGGCGGGGGGTTCGTCGCCATAGGCGAAGGGGTGCGTGTCGGGGGGGTCTAATCTTGGGCCGTGTCCGTTGCCTTCTTTTTTCTGGATCCGCGACGAGCCAAGCGACTGCTCGGCGGTTTCGGCGAGCGGGGCGGGGTTGGTTTTTTGGGGGGGCGAAACCGCAAGCGACTGCTGGGGGGGCGCGGCGGTTGGCGCTGGGGTTTTCTTGTCGGGGCGCTTGGGGGCGTTGGCGGCTCGGTAGCCTTCGATGAATTCCATGGCTAGCCAGCGGAAGATGTAATCGACCAGGGACTTGGCGATGGGGATTTCGGGGTTGCGGGTCATGCCGCTGGGTTCGAATCTTACGTGTTCGAACTTGCGCACCAGGCTTTCGACGGGGACGACGTATTGGAGGGCGACGGAGACCAGGGTGGCGATGGTGTCCATTAGGCCGCCTATGGTGCTGCCTTCCTTGGCCATGGTGATGAAGACTTCGCCGGGGGAGTTGTCGTCGTAGAGGCCTACGGTGATGTAGCCTTCGTGGCCGGCTACGTCGAACTTGTGGGTTCGGGCGTGTCTGGTGTCGGGGAGGCGGCGGCGGAGGGGGCGCTCGACGATGCGCTCGACGATTTTTTCGATGATGTGGGTGTGGTGGGGGGCGGGGGATAAATTGTCGGAGGTTAAGGATGAATCGGAAGACCTAGCCGCTGAAGCGGCTAGGCCGCTTACGGTGGTGGCGAGATCCTGGGCTAATTCTTCCCTGGCGGCGTTTACGTTTTCTTCGTCGTCTTCTTCGATTAGCTTTTCTGCTTCTTCGTCCGACTTGGCGTTCAGGGGTTGAGAGAGTTTGCTGCCGTCGCGATATAGCGCGTTGGCTTTGAGGCCTAGTTTCCAGCTTAGTTCATAGCTGGATTTGATTTCTTCCAGCGTTGCCTCGTTGGGGAGGTTGATGGTTTTGCTGATTGCGCCGCTGATGAAGGGTTGGGCGGCGGCCATCATTCGGATGTGGCCTTCGACGGGGATGAATCTCACGCCGGTCTTGCCGCACTTGTTGGCGCAGTCGAAGACGGGGAGGTGCTCGGGTTTGACGTGGGGTGCGCCTTCGATGGTGCCGCGGCCGCAGATCACGTCGCTGGCGAGGGCGATTTGTTTGCGGGTGAAGCCTAGGCGCTGGAGGAGGTTGAAGCCGGGGGCCTGCCATTCGGATTCGGCGATGCCGAGGCGGACGAAGGCGGCTGCGCCCATGGTGTAGGGGCTGAAGGCGAAGCCTAGCTCGAACATGCCGGGGAGGGAATCTTCGATGCGGGTGAGCTCGTCGCGGGTGAGGCCGGCGGCGAGGAGGGAGGTGGTGTTGATGATGGGGGCGTCGTGGAGGGTGAGGGTGCCCAGGACGTACTTCATGATGTCGTTGATCTGCTCGGGGGCGTAGCCGAGGTTGACGAGGGCGGGGCGGAGGGATTGGTTGGCGATTTTGAAGTATCCGCCGCCGGCTAGCTTTTTGAATTTGACCAGGGCGAAGTCGGGTTCTACGCCTGTGGTGTCGCAGTCCATTAGGAGGCCGATTGTTCCCGTCGGCGCGATCACTGTCGTTTGGGCGTTGCGGTAGCCGTGGCGTTCGCCTAGCGAGAGGGCGCGGTCCCAGGTTTCTCTGGCGGCGGTTAGGAGTTGGTCGGAGGCTAGGGGGTCTTGGGCGGAGAATTGGGTGGGGTCTATGGGGACGGGGGGGATGTCTAAGGATTCGTAGGCGTCTGAGGACCTAGCCACTGAAGTGGCTAGGCCGCTTCCGTGGGCGGCGCGGCGGTGATTGCGGATGACGCGCAGCATGTCTTCGCGGTTTTCTTCGTAGCCTGGGAAGGCGCCTAGTTCTGCGGCCATGTCGGCGCTGGTGGCGTAACTTTCTCCCGTGAGGATGGCGGTCAGGGCGGCGCAGATGGCTCGGCCTTTTTCGCTGTCGTAGGGGATGCCGGCTTGCATGAGCATTGCGCCCAGGTTGGCGTAGCCTAAGCCTAGCGTGCGGTAGCGGTAGCTTAGGCGGGCGATGGGTTCGGAGGGGAAGCTGGCCATGAGGACGGAGACTTCGAGGACGATGGTCCAGACGCGGACGGCCTGCTTGTAGGCTTCGACGTCGAAGCGGCGGGATTCGGCGTCGAAGAAGGTGAGGACGTTAAGGCTTGCGAGGTTGCAGGCGGTGTCGTCGAGGAACATGTACTCGGAGCAGTTGTGGACGGTGATGCCGTTGGCGATGAAGGAGTTGGTAACGGGCTCGGTGAGGTCGAAGACCTGCTGGCGGCCGGTGGGGGTGAGGGTGGCGACGCGGTCGAAGTTGCCGGCGTCTTCGGGCGTGGCGATGGCGAAGGAGATGAGATGGGCGAGCTGTTCAAGCTTGCGGCCGGGGAGTAGGCCGACGTGTTTTCCAAAAGAGCGGAGACTGCCCGAGTCGATGCGCAGGCCGTGGCGTTGGATGTCTGCGATTCGAGCGGCGGGGTCGACGGCTCCGCCGTCGCGAACAGTAGATGCCGCGTCACCTGGATGACTAATCCGGCGCTCGGGCGAGTCTCCGCTAAGCGTCTTGTTGAAGGATGAAGGATGAAGGATGAAGGATGAATCGGAGGAGAAGATGCTGCTCTTGATGCCGAAGCCGAGGAGGATGAGTTGGACATCTTCCAAGAGGTCGGTGGCGCCCTGGAGTTCGAGGGCGTTGTTTTTGATTTGGGCGTCGGCGGTGAAGAGGCCTCTTAGGAGGTGGCGCTGGGCGGCCAGGCCTGCGGTGAAGGCTTCGTCGCCGAGGCGGCGGGTGGCGTTGTCGGTGCGGATGAAGGCGCGGAGGCGGGAGAGGAGGCGGCGGTTGGTGAGGGTGGTGGAGGAGATTGCGGATTGCGAATTGCCGATTGCCGATTGCTCTTCCGCGCTGTCGAGCATGCTGGCGGTGGCGTAGTCGTCGTTGTAGAGACCAGCGCCCCAGTTGTCGTGGGCGTATTGGGCGAAGGCGTCGATGAGATTGGAATCTTTTAAGGCGCTGTCGAGGCGGACGGCGTCGGCGCTGGCGTTGGCGGTGGAGAGGAAGAGGCCTACGAGTTGGAAGAGGCGGGGGTCTTGCGGTTCGCCGATCTCGTGGACGGCGGCGGGCTTGCTAGGGAGGCGGATCTCATCGGATGGGGTGAGGTCCTTGGCTTCGACCCAGCCGCGGGACTTGGTGTGGATCTTGTGGTTGGCGGTGAGGGTGAGCTTGTAGCCGCCGGCGGTTTTGAGCTCGAAGACGTCCTGAGTGCCGGTGGGGAATGCGCCGTCGGTGACGTGGATTTCGTGGCTGCGGAGGTTGGTGACGAGGCGCGCGGGGAGGTGGATCATCTGGTCGATGCGCCGCCAGATGCCGCCGGGGGTGAGGACGCGGGTGTCGCCGGTGACGCAGGGGTTGCTGGCGTTGATGCGGCCGGACTTGGGGCAGGTGTGCCACTGGTTGATGGTGTCGTCATACTGGACGCCGGGATCGGCGCAGCGCCAGGCGGCGAAGGCGATTTGTTCCCAGAGGTCGCGGGCCTTGAGGGTCTTGGCGATCTTGCCGCTGGTGCGGTAGATGAGGTTCCAGTCGCCGTCTTCCTCGACGGCCTTGAAGAACTTGTTGGGGATGCGGATGGAGTTGTTGGAGTTCTGGCCGGAGACGGTGTAGTAGGCTTCGCCGTTGAAGTCGTAATCGAGCTTGAGGTTCATGCGCTTGGCCTGGGCCTGCTGCTCGGGGGAGAGGTGCTTGATGCCCTCGGCCATGGCGGCGACTTTCAGCTCTTCGCGGACCTTCCAGTTGATGAACGCTTCGACGTCGGGGTGATTGAGGTCGAGGCAGCACATCTTGGCGGCGCGGCGGGTGGTGCCGCCGGACTTGATAGCGCCGGCGGCGCGGTCGCCGATGCGGAGGAAGGACATGAGGCCGGAGGATTTGCCGCCGCCGGAGAGTTTTTCATTCTCACCGCGGAGGTTGGAGAAGTTGGAGCCGGTGCCGCTGCCGTACTTGAAGAGGCGTGCTTCGCGGACCCAGAGGTCCATGATGCCGCCTTCGCCGACTAGATCGTCGCGGACGGATTGGATGAAGCACGCGTGGGGTTGCGGATGGCTGTAGGCGTCCTTGCTCTTGAGCAGTTCGCCGCTGCGCGGGTCGCAGTAAAAGTGGCCCTGGCTTGGACCGGTGATGCCGTAGGCGAAGTTCAGGCCGGTGTTGAACCATTGCGGGCTGTTGGGGGCGCACATCTGATGGAGCATCATGTAGGCGAGTTCGTCGTAGAACGCCTGGGCGTCCTGGGCGGTGTCGAAGTAGCCGTACTTTTCGCCCCAGTGACGCCAGCAGCCGGCGAGGCGATGGATGACTTGCCTGGCGGATTTTTCTGGGCCGGTGACGATATTGCCCTGGGTATCGCGCAGGGGGTTGCCGTCGGAATCGGTCTGGGGGACGCCGGCCTTGCGGAAGTACTTGCTCACCATGATGTCGGTGGCGAGTTGGCTCCACTGGCGGGGGATTTCGGCGTCGTTCATCTCGAAGACGATGCTGCCGTCGGGGTTGCTGATCCGACTGGTGCGGCGGTCATATTCGACGGACGAGAACGGGTCCTGGCCTGCCTTGGTGAACCTGCGAGATACCTTCATGATCGATGTCCTTCCTTGGGTCGGGAGCCTTGCGCGGGAGCGATTTATTAATACGAATTTGCGTGGTGAACGGTCTGCTTCGAGGCGAACGTCACGTGACGTGGGTTACTTGTGATCGAGCCAGATTTCGTAGCGGTGGCCGGCAGGGAGTGGACCGGCTTTGACGACTTTGTTGGCGACGATGACGCCCTTGGTTTGGTCGACGACGATGACGGCCTGGACGGGGGCGACGGCGGTGGCGATGGTCTTGCCGGTGGTCAAGTCGATCACGTGGATGGGGCCGCCGGGGCCGACGAGGTAGTTAAGGGTGGCGGGGCCGGCGGCGAGCTTGGTGGAGTCGGTGGGGAGGGGCGCGGCGGAGGGGGCGGCGCCGACGGAGCGGCTGACGCCGGTGGTGTCGGAATTGTTTTTGTTGCGGCAACCGGGCAGCGCGGCGGTAAGGGCGAGGGCGAGGAGCGGCGCGATGGATCGCGCGGCGAACGGCGCCCGCCCCGATTGTGATTTCGACTTATTCATGACGATACATCTCCCGGAACGCTGCCGATAACGTGCGGCGGCGCCTGCCTCACACTGAACTGTTGCGTGACAACTTCGCGAGCCCCGCGGGGCGTCGGGTGCGTGGGTGCACCCGACGCCGTGAAACGGTTTCCTCTGCTGCTTATCTTCGATAATCCCGCGAATCCGTGGGAAGGAAATATAACTGGAATCGGTCGTTGCTCTTCAGGTCGATCCTGGTCTGTTCGCGGCCGTTGATCTCGATGCGATTGCGGTTGGGATCGATGGTGACGCGGTCACCGTCGCGGACCTTGGCGTCCCAGATGACGGTCTGGGCGCTGGAATCGACGAGGTAGACTTCGCCGTCACCGCGGGCGGAGTAATTGAGCGTGCCGCCGCGGCCTTCATCGACGACGCGGGCGTCGCGCGGGACCTTGCGGGCGGTGTTCGGATCGACGTCGACGCGCCCACTGCTGAGCGCGACGTCGCGGTCGCGGCGTTCGCTGCTGCTGCTGGTGTGCCGGTCGCTGGAACTGCATCCGGCGAGGACGCCCAAGCCGAGAAGTCCGGCAAACGATAGGTTGCGTAGCGTGGCCATAAAAAACCTCCACGGAAAAGAGTCGTGAACAACTTCTACAACTGCGGGCGGAACCGATCCGCTCGCCACGACTCTCCCTTGCCACCTGCCTCGATCCCGATCGGCACTTGCAGGGCCCCTGCTGCCGCGGGTCTCGAAGCCTTCGTCCTAATCCACTCGGGGCAAGGTCAGGCCTGGCTGGTCCTGATACTTGCCGGATTTATCGGCGTAGCTGACCGCACAGACGCGGTCGCCTTTCAGAAAGATCAATTGTGCGATGCCTTCGTTAGCGTAAATCTTCGCGGGCAGCGGCGTGGTGTTGCTGATCTCCAGCGTGATCTTGCCGCGCCACTCGGGCTCGATCGGCGTCACGTTGACGATGATGCCGCAGCGTGCGTAGGTGCTCTTACCGACGCAGATGGCCAGGCAATTCCGAGGGATTTCGACGAATTCGACCGTCTCGCAGAGGGCAAACGAGTTGGGCGGGATCAGCACGTGATCCTTGCCGGTCTCCTCGGTGTCGACGGTGACGAACGAGCGCTCGGAGAAGTTTTTCGGATCGACGATCTCGGAGTTGACGTTGGTGAAGATCTTGAAGACGGATCCGACGCGAATGTCGTAGCCGTAGCTGGAGACGCCGAATGAGACCTTACCGGGTCGCTTGACGTTTTCCTCGAACGGCTCGATGCCGATGAGTTCGCGGATTTGGGAGTCACAGAGAATCGCCATGGCGCACGCAAATGCCTGTTCAGGGGCGCAAACAACTGCGGCGTAAGGCATCCGTGACCGATGCCGCACACTGTTGCACCTACATCCGAGCGCGACCGTCATCCTGACGGAGGCTGATCATTAACTGCAAATTCGCGGCCAAGCCCCTGCGTTCGACCTTGGCGGCTACCGCGAGGTGTTCCGAGCGAAACCGCCCTCTCAACGTCTTGGGCTTCGGCTTCGCACGAGGAACTATATACACTACATCTGGTATTCCGCAACGCAGACTTCACTAAATGTGGGACTGAAGCGTGTTGATGTAACCTTAATGGTTGACGAATCGAGGGTTAGCTTAGCGAAGATTTTTTGATCGTAGTTTTCAACAGTTGGCGGGGTCAGGTTATCCACCGGAATGGGGGGTGAAGGTGGATAAAGTTGGGGACAACCTTCGGTGCAGGTGCTTGATCAGCCAACTCTGCCTTATGGGCGCGCCGGTGCCTGGGAAATGGGTGGGGTACACCGACATCCTGGCGGTTTTCAATGGGCGCGGTGGGACAAAGATGCGGGGGTTAGTGTAGCAGCGGGGATGCGCGAGGATTTAGCGCTGCGCGAGCAACGAATCCGGGTCGTCGCTTGAAGCTCCGAACCCGGCGTGGGGGCGCGCTCTTCGATTTTCTCGCACACGTGGGTGAGCGCGCTGGTTGGTGCGATCAGCCGTTGTAGGTGCGGAGGACGCCGATGACTACGCCCTGAATTTTTACGCGGTCGGCTTCGACGATGCGCGGGGCCATGCTGCTGTTGGCGGGTTGGAGGCGGATTTTTCCGCCTTCCTTGAAGTAGCGCTTGAGGGTGGCCTCGCCGGTGTCGAGGAGGGCGACGACCTGCTCGCCGTTGCGGGCGGATTCGCGGCGCTCGATGACGACGTAGTCGCCGTCGCAGAGGTGATCGTCGATCATCGACTCGCCTCGCACGCGCAGGACGTAGACGCCGGCCTTGGCGTGGAACAAGGTTTCGAGGTCGATCTCCTCGCGGTTTTCGACGGCTTCAATCGGCGAGCCGGCGGCGATGTTGCCGAGCAGCGGGAGCTTGGTGGCGCGATCTTCATCGGGCAGGCGCTCATCGGAGATGATCTCGAGCGAGCGGGCCTTGTGCTTGTCGCGGCGCAGCACGCGCTTCTTCTCGAGCGCGCCGACGTGCTCGAAAATGGTGACCTTACTGGTGCCGAGCTGGTCGGCCAATTCCTGCATGGTGGGGGCGTAGCCGTGCAGGTGGCGGTAGTTCCGAATGGCGACGAGCACATCGAGCTGACGGGGGGTGAGATTCATAATTTCATCGACCTTCCTCGCTATTTTTAGCGTTTGGGGGCTGTTTTAAGGAACACTACCCTAACATTCGGCAAAGGTCAACAGGAATAATAAAAAAAGGATGAATGAGGAAGGAAGAGGGATGAAATTCGAGGAATGAGCGGCGCCGTGGCGGCTTGCTACTGGGTTAATTCTTGAAGTGGATATCTCGGGTGGTCGATAACGATGAAGTATGGATCTGGTATCCGCCGTATCCGGTTTGCAGCAGGCACAGGTGTTGTCGCAGGTGCAGTACGCCGTGGCGGGAAAAGTTCTCGATCAGCAGAAGCTGGACGGGAACGCGGCGATCAAGTTGATCGAGGCGGCGTCGGCGGGGGCGAATCGCGCGGGCGACCAGTTGGTCGCGGCGGCGACGGGGTTGGGCGGCTCGCTGGACGTGACGGGGTAATGATGGTTGTCGTACCGGAAGGAGATTCAGCAGGATGTTGAATCAGATGAGCGATCGGAGAATCGGATTGGGCAAGGACTGGTGCGTGGGAGAGCCGCCGGTGCGCTGGGACGTATCGTTCGGCGCGCGGCTGGCGGAGAAGATCAAGCAGATCTTCTGGCGGGACGGCGGCGGGGATCGGGCGGTGCCGGGGGCGGGGGATCCTAAGACGATGGTGATGCGGAAAGCGGCGTAGAAGGCAAAAGGGTTAGGACAAAAGGCAAAAGGTTAAGAATAAATAGAGACGACGGCGAGCCTGTTTGGGCTCGCCGTCGGTCTTTGTTCAGGTCGCGGCGGCGTGTAAGCCGAATTCTGTTTCGTCCCTTGCGGGGCGAGGCGGCCATTTCTCTGTGCCGGACGTTACCGTCCGGCTCGGGCCCTTTCGGGCCGCTGCAACCTACCCGCGGATTCTTTGTCGTCCCGGGCCGGGACTCTCCGCGTATTTGGTCTTGCTGCGGGTGGGGTTTGCCATGCCGCTGGTGTCGCCACCAGCGCGGTGCGCTCTTACCGCACCATTTCACCCTTACTGGGGCAGTAGGCAGAAGGCAGTAGGCGGTAGGCAGAGAAGAAAGTGATCTTCACGTCTGCTCACTGCCTACTGCTTACTGCCTACTGCCCGAGCGGTTTCTTTTCTGTTGCACTTTCCGTCGGCTTGGGCAGCACGATTGCTCGTGCAGCTTGCTCCGCCTTGATGTTATCAAGCACCGGGCCCCCCG
>JAQGHM010000303.1 GCA_028291615.1 Phycisphaerales bacterium
ACCGCTGGGAGGCGACTCCCTGCCGCTTCAGATCCGCCGTCGCTGCGTCGGCGGCCGCCGGAGTCGCATACGTCCCCACCTGCACCCAGAATGCCGTCGCCCCCTGGTGCTCATGTGCCCGCAGCGCCGGGTCGGTGTTGGGGAACTGCTGTTGCACCGCCGCGAAATACTTGTCCGCCTCCGCCCAATGCCCCATCCGCTGATTGCACAGCCCGATGCGATACATCGCCCATGCCTTGTCCGTATCGCGCTCCAGCTTCCCATACCCCGCCGTCAGCTCCCCCACCGCCGCCGAGTAGCGGTCCTGGAAGTAAAGCACGTTCCCCATGCCGACGTGGATCAGCCCCTCAAGCGCCGGCCGCGGCTTCTGCGTCAAGGCCTGGCTGTAATAGTTGTACGCCTCGACCGAATCCCGCTGCGCCCCCCCGACATCCTGCTGGGCCTGCCCCTCCAGCGCGCGGCCATGCAGATACAGTGCATCCGCCGCCGCCGGGCCGGTCGGAGTCTCCTTCAGATAGGTATCGCTGGCCTCGATCATGGCGGGATAGTTCGGCGTCGGGCTCTCCAATTCCTTGTACGCCGCCGCGAGTTTTTCCTTCGGCGTCGGTCCGCTGGCACATCCGCTCAGCAAAAGTCCGATCGCACAGAGGCCCAGCACTGCTGGACAAGTGTAAATTCGTCGGCGGACTCCATTTTGGGCGTTTCGCATCCATGCCTCCCGGGGGATAGAATATGTGACGTATATCGTTAAGATTCCGGACTTTCCGAACCTAGAGACCACTACCGAACCACCAACCGATGCTATTTCAACCGCTCTTCACACACGCCCAGCAGCACCCGCAGGACGTCGCGATCATCGACGACAAGGGCCAGTACACCTACCAGCAACTCGCCGCCGCCGCCGCGGGCCTGGGCATGTACCTCAGCCTGCAGACCGACAAGCCAAGCGTCGGCCTGCTGCTGCCGCCCAGCGCCGGGTTCGCCGCCAGTTTCTATGGAACGTTATTAAGTGGCAAGAGCGTCGTCCCCATTAATTACCTCCTGGGCGACCGCGAGATCGCCCACGTCATCGCCGACAGCGGCATCGACACCGTCGTCACCATCCCGCAACTCGCCCCGCGCATCGAGAACGCCGACCTGAAGATCGTCGATCTCAGCCAGCTCCCGCAAACCCCGCCCGCGGCGCTCACGCCTCACTTCCCCAGCCCCAGCCCCGACGACACCGCCGTCCTCCTCTACACCAGCGGCACCTCCGGCCTTCCCAAGGGCGTCATCCTCACCTACGGCAACCTCCAGTCCGACGTAGACGCCTCCATCGAGGCGGCCGACCTCCAGCACCGCCACAAGTTCCTGGGCGTGATCCCGCTCTTCCACGCCTTTGGCCTAACCGCCGGCCTGCTCGCCCCAATCCAGCTCGGCTCCACCGTCGTCTTCCTCGCGCGCTTCAGCCCCGTCGGCATGGTCAACGCCATCCGCGATCACCAGCTCTCGATCGTCTTCGGCGTCCCCGCGATGTTCGGCGCTGTCGCCCACCTCAAGAGCGCCACGCCCGAAGATTTCAAATCCATCTACGCCCTCATCGCCGGCGGCGACGCGCTCCCCGCCACCCTGCGCGAAGGGTTCAAGGCCCGCTTCGGCATCACCATCTACGAAGGGTACGGCCTCTCCGAAACGTCGCCAGTGGTCGCGATCAACACTCCCCAGGTCAACCGCCCCGGCGCAGTTGGCAAGCCACTCCCCGGCGTCGAAGTAAAGATCATTGACGACAGCGGCAAACTGCTCGCCACCGGCCAGGAAGGCGAAGTCTGGCTCAAGGGGCCGATGGTCATGAAGGGATACCACAACCTCCCCAACGAGACCGCCGCCGCCCTGACCGCCGACGGCTACCTGAAGACCGGCGACCTGGGCAAGCTAGACGCCGACGGCTTTCTCTACATCACCGGCCGTAAGAAAGACCTCATCATCGTCGGCGGCGAAAAAGCCGTCCCGCGCGAGATCGAAGAAGCCCTGGCCCGCCACCCCGCCGTAGCCGAGGCCGCAGTGGTCGGCAAGAAAGACCCCTCCCGAGGCGAGGTCGTAGTAGCCTTCTGCACTCTCAAGCCCGGCCAATCCGCCACCCCCGAGCAACTAAGAACCTTCGCCCGAGACCAGAACCTAGCCACCTTCAAAGTCCCCCGCGAGGTCTTCATCGTAGAAGAACTCCCAAGATCACCCACGGGCAAAGTGCTAAAGCGAGTCCTGGCCGAGAAGGCCAACGCCGCCTAACGACACAGGTGGCACGGGCGTCACCTTACTTCGGGACAATCCGCACCTCATCCCGCGGCCAAGTGTAGCTGTCTGGCAGCCCCGGAACCCCAAAGTAGGTCCGCGAAAGCCGATCGACTTCCATGGGGTTGATGACGATCAGGCCTCTGGTCTGGTCGGCGTCTTGGCCAAGCCACGCCTGGTACATGTCCGGCGGGTGGCCGGGGAGGTCGAAGACGGTGCGGTAGTGCAGGCGGGCGGAGGGGATCGGGTAGAGGAACGCTTCGGCGCTGCCGATCAGCCAGACCGGGGTGTCGGTCTTCTCCACGCCGGCGATGCCGGGGGCGGTCATCCAAATCAGGTCGTCGATGCCGAAGAAGCCGTGCCTGGCGAGCTGGGCGAAATGCTCCAGCGGCGCGTGGATCAGGGCGAGGGAGATGATCGCTATCAGCGCGGTTGCGAAGGCGCTCACGACGGGCCAAAGCCGCCAGTGCACCAGGCCCAGCGCCATCGCGGCCACCGGGATCGTCAAGGCGTAGAACCGGCCAAGCAGGTGGGTGAAGCCGATCCAGACGATCAGCACGGCGAGGAGATAGCCGCCAATGAGCCACGCCTCGCGGCGACGCCACGCGAGCGCCAGCGCGACGGCGCAGAGCGGCCAGAAGAGGTAGCCGTATTGCCAGTCGGTGAAGATCGCGTTCACGGCGCTGCGGAGGCGCGCCGGGAGCGGTCGATCCTTCGCCGGAGGCGAATGGGCGATGTGGAAGCGCTCGACCTGACCTTCATCGAAGTGGCCGCGGCCGAGCGTGGACATCGCCAGCGGGAAGACGGGGTTGCGGACCCAGACGACGTTGCGGATCAGCCAAGGGGAGAAGAGGGCAATGGCGACTGCGGTGAAGATGAGGAGCGGTTTGATCCAGTCGCGCAAATTGCGCGTGACGATGGCGACGCCGATCGTCGAGGCGGCGAGGGCGAGGAGCACCATCGGAACCGCGGTGTATTTGACACCGCAGGCGAAGCCCGCCATCGCGCCGGCGAGGAGCATCGGTTTGAGTCGCTCGGCTACGTCGTCGCGGAGGGCACGGAGCACCCACGCGACAGCCAGCGCGGTGTAAAGCGCCAGCGCGCTCTCGGTGTAGGCGACCGATCCGAGCATCGTCATCCAGGGCGTGGCGATAACGATCGCGGCGGCAGCGGACGCGGTCGCGCGCGAGGCGGACATTTCGCGGACGACGCCGTAGACGGTCGCGGCGGTTAGCAGCACCCAGGCGATGCTGAAGAACTGGCACTGGTACATGGCCGCCCACGGGCCGCCGCGGAGGTGCATGGCCATCAGGTAATGCATCTCGACGCCGTTGGGGAAGTAGGAGAAGACGTTGTGATGCAGCGGGACGATGCGGTGCGCCTCGTACCACTCGCGCGGGATCTGCAGGTGATACTCGAGCGCGTCGTACGGGTGCGGGTCGGCGGGTTTCCAGAGCAGGCCCGGCACGATCGACGCGCCGATGACCATGACTCCAAGCAGAGGGGCGGTAAGGGCGAGAAGCCACTCGCCGCGGAGCGGTTCGCGCAGCCAGCGCTCGATTGGGATGTCGGGCTTGGTCTTTGCCCAGGCGAGTAAGCGCGGAAAGGCCGCGAGGGGGCCGATGGCGAGGAGGGCGGCGGAAGTCCAGGCGTTCAAGAGGCCGGCGAGACCAAGGCCCAACGCGCCAAGACTCATCGCGCCCAGGCCGAGGCCTGCGGCGGTGGTGAATGCCAGCGCACCGGAGATGTCGACGCGCAGCGGACGGAGGATGAACTTCCCGAGCAACCAGGCAGAGAGAACCCAACCGGCGACGCAGAGGCCGTCGCTGAGCATCAGCATGACGACCGCCAGCCAGCGCTCACGTGCGTACAGGGCAATCACCGCGGCAACCAGCAGGACGATGGTCAGGAGAAACGCGGCGCGGGATTGCCAGAAGCTCGGGCGCAGCGAGACGACGGTGCGTTGGTCAGGCGTCTTGCGCAAGGTCGGCTTCTCCATCCGCATTGTCAGATCCGTCGCCGTCGGGGTTGAGTTGGAACAAGCGTTCGAGGGCGTGAAGGTACTGCGACGTCGTGCCGTGCAGGCCTTCGCTACGGCGGAGCATAGTGATCGGATCATGCAGCAGCTTGTTGACGATTCGGCGGGTGAGCTCTTCCAGGTGGGCCTTCTCCGCGTCGCCGATGTTGGGCATCTTGTTGAGCGTGCGTGCGAGTTCCTCGGTGGCCAGCAGGTGGTAGCGCTTGGAGAGGCGGTCGATCATCGGGCCCATCTCGCGGGCGCGGTGCCAGGCGAGGAAGCCGTCCACCTGCCGGGTCACGATGGCGCGGGCGGCCTCGACCGCGTCCTTGCGCTGCTCCATCGTACCGCTGACGACCTGCTGGAGGTCGTCGATGTTGTAGAGGTAGACGTTTTCGATTTCCCCGACGCCCGGCTCGACGTCGCGCGGCAGGGCGATGTCGATCAGGAAGATCGGGCGATAGCGCATCGCCTTGCGCAATCCCGCGACCTGCCGCGCGGTGATGATCGGCTGACTGGCGCCGGTGGAGGAGACGACAATGTCGGCGGCGGTCAGATGGTCGCTGAGGTTTTCGAACGGCACGGCCTGGCCGTTGAACTTCAGCGCCAGTTCGGCGGCGCGCTCAGGGCTGCGGTTGCAGATGAGCAGTCGGCGCGGTGCGAGCTGGGCGAAGCTTTGGAGGACGAGCGCGGCCATCTCGCCGCCGCCGATCGAAAGGACGACCTTGTCGGAGAAGGAGTCGAAGATGCGGCGTGCGTAGTCGACCGCGACGCTGGCGACGCTGACGCGCCCTTCGCCGATGGCGGTGGCGGAAAGCACTTCCTTCCCGGCGGCAAGAGCGCGCTGGAAAAGCGGGTTAAGCAGCGCGCCGGTGGCGCCGCGCTCGCGGGCGGCGTCGTAGGCGTCCCGCACCTGGCCCAGGATCTGCGTCTCGCCGAGAACCATCGAGTCGAGCGAGGAGGCGACGGTGAAGAGATGGGCGACGACGTCGGTGTCGGTCTTCTGATAAAGGTGGGGCGAGAAGGAGGCAGCGTCGATGCCATGGAAGTTGGCGAGGAATTCGATCATCTCTTCGGCGCGGGGGTGGCCGTGGGTTTCACGGGCGGCGTAGATCTCGACGCGGTTGCAGGTGGAGAGCAGGGCAATCTCAGCCTGTGGGAATTGGAGGCGCAGGGCATCGACGGCGCGGTCGCGGGCGTCCCCGGCGAAGGTGACCTTCTCGCGCACCGCGAGCGGGGCGGAGGCGTGGTTGAGACCGAGCAGAAGGAGACGCTGCATCAGTGCGCCCCTCCACCGGCAGGAACAAAGTTGACGGCGACCAGCGTGCCGATCATCAGGACGAACCCGAAGATGCTCAGAAGCGCCACCTTGCGGCCGCGGAAGCTCGGGTTGATCGGTGCGTGCAACACGATCGCGTAGACGACCCAGGCGGCGAATGCGAGGAGGACCTTGGGGCTGGCGAACCAGTTGTCGCCCAAGCGACTTTGGCCGCGGGCTTTGAGCACGACGAGGCCCGTGATGAGGCCGATGGTCAGCAGTGCGAAACCGAGGGTGACGGAGGTGAAGGTGATGCGCTCGAGGCGTTCGAGGCTGCCGAGCTTGGGGCCTTGCGGGAGCGATTTGCTGCGGAGGCGGCGATTGGCCTGGAGGTACATCGCGCCGGTCGCCCCGGCGATCGCGAAGGCGAGCGCGCCGGTCAGGACGGTGCTCAGGTGGATCCAGTACCAGGTCGTGCCGACGTACTCCTGCGGCTTGGCCTTGCCGAGCACGCCGGCGGCGATGAGCAGGAGGATGACAATCGGCATGACGAACCAGTCAAGTCCCCCCAGCGGTCGGGTGCGCTGGACGTAGAGAACGAAGCCGGTGAGAAGGACCGCGAGCCAGACGAACGCTTCGAAATTGTCTTCGAGAGGAATCCAGCTTCCACCCGGCCTTGAGAGCATGTGCCAGAGGAGCACGCCGAGCGAGACGGCGACGCCGCACCAGAGACACGCCTTGGCGGCGATGCGAAGGGTTTCGCGATCCCACCAGGTGCGTGCCAGCGACAGCAGTCCGCCCGTGCTGAAGAGGAGGATCGCGAGGATCAGGAGGAGGATTTGACCGGTGGTGGGCATCGGGTGGAATTATGCTTTCTCGCCCAGGTGGCGTTGCCGAAGCCAATCCCAGAGGCCGTCGATGCCGTCTTTGTCGAGGACGTCCATCGCTTCGGTCGTGGCCATGTCGTGGAGGACGTCGCGGCGCTGGTCAAGGGAAGAGATGGCGAGGGCGCGGGGGCGGAGGGTTTTCATGGCGGCGGCCATCTTGGTCCACCGGGGATTCAGGGTCCTTTGCAGTTCATCGCGGAGAGCGGCGGCGAGGGTTGGATTGCCGCCGGTGGAGACGGTGAGGATAAGGTTCTCTTCGCGAAGGACCGCGGGCGTGGAAAAGTCGCCGGCATCTTCGTCAGTCGAATCGGCGCGGCTCACGAGCAGGCCGAGACGGTGAGCATCGCGGACAACGGCGGCGTTGACGTCGGGATTGTCGGTCGCGGCGAAGACGAGGCCCGCGCCGGTCAGATGATCGGTGAGGTAGGTTGCCGTGAAGCGCTCGACGCCGATGTCAGGGATGGCGTCGCAGAATTGCGGTGCGACGATCTTAATGTGGGTGGCCCCGGCTTCGATGAGCCCTTTGGCCTTGCGCGCGGCGACACGGCCGCCGCCGACGATGACGATCGGCCGCTGGGAGACATCCAGCATCAGGGGGTAGGTGCAGGGCACTGGATGATGAATGTTATCGGAGAGGCGGGGGACAATCCACGCGGGCTAAAGCCATTTACGTTTGGACGGTTCCCTTTTAACCTGCACCCCATGAATGATCTGAAGATTGGCCTGATCGGCGGTTCCGGGCTCGGCCAAGCGCTGGCGGATGCTTCGTCAGGCACCCGCCACGAAATCGACACGCCGTTTGGCCGTCCGTCTGATGCGATTATTGAAACTGCTTGGGCCGATGTGCCGGTGCTGGTTCTTTCCCGCCACGGGCCAGGGCATTTGCTGAATCCTTCGCAGATTCCATTCCGGGCGAACATCTTCGCGCTCAAGCAACTTGGCTGCACGCACATCCTGGCGTCGGGTGCGGTGGGGTCGCTTCGGGAGGAGTTCAAGCCGAAGGACCTGGTGATACCGGATCAGATCATCGACAAGACGCACAAGCGGGCGAATACGTTTTATGAGAAGGCGGCGGTTCACGTTGAGTTTGCGGAACCTTTCTGTCCGGTGCTTCGTCAGATTCTGCTGGAAGCCGGGAAGATGAGTGACCAGGATCACGCCGTGCACGATCGCGGTTGTTACGTCTGTATGGAAGGCCCGGCGTTCTCCACCCGCGCCGAATCGCTGATGCACCGACTGTGGGGCGGCGACCTTATTGGGATGACCGCCATGCCCGAGGCGAAACTTGCCCGCGAAGCAGAGATCAGCTACGCCCTGATTGCCTTGGTCACGGACTATGATTGCTGGCGCAACAAGCCGCCTACTCAGGCGGCGGAGACGGCGGCGCCCGATCCGCATGAGCTGCTCCGGGAAATCATCGGCAACCTTCAGACCGCCTCCCAGAACGCGATCGGACTTATGAAGCGGGCGGTCGAATTGATGTCTCAGCGGCGTGAGCAGCTTGCGAAATGTCCGGCCCAGCACGCGCTGGAACTGGGGATCTGGTCGGACAAGTCGCGAATCGATCGGGAAGAGGTGCAACGTCTGGGACCGTTGTGGATGAAGTATCTGTAAGGCAGGCCCGCCCAGGCGATGGGCGGTTGTGCCGCCGCTGGGTTTGCGCGACAATGCGTGCGCGTCCCGCCCTACGATGAATCGGGAGTGATCTCATGGGTTCAACAGTTCGCCGCCGCCTTGCTCAAGCTGGTCTCACTGCCGCCCTCGCCCTGATCTCCGCCGTGCCGTTAGCCGATCGTGCCTGCGCGCAGGTGGCGACCCAACCGATGGTGCGGCAGCAGGCGCAGCGCGGGGGACTTAATCCCGATTCATTTTACGGCAAGGAGACGTTCCAGGGCGTCAGCGTTCGCGACAGTCTCGAGGCCGTGAAGAAGATCGAAGATGCGCGCCGGATGGAGCGGCTTGAAGATTGGAACAAGGCCGCCGACTGGTATCAGGAAGTGATCGAGAAATACGGCCAGTACGTCGTGCCGTCCGATACCGATGCGCAGAACAACATCCGCCAGTACACCGGGATCGAACGGCCGGTGCAGGAGCAGCTTGCGAAGTGGCCCAAGAGCGGGCTTGATGCGTATCGGAATCGGTACGGCGCAGTCGCGGCGACCTTGCTGGATCAGGCGAAGCAGGGGGATAAGGAGACGCTGTCGCGCGTGATGAAGCTGTACTTCGTCACCGACGCCGGCAAGCAGGCGGGGATTAAGCTGCTCGACCTGCTGCTGGAAGATGGAGATTTCGCCGAGGCGTCGCGCGTGGGCGAGCGCCTGTTGGACTGGCATCCGAATTTGGTCGTCGAGCGCCCGAGGGTGCTATTCCGCACGGCGCTGGCGATGCATCTCAGCGGCGATGAGAAAAGGTCGAAGGAACGTTACGAGCAGCTTAAGAACAAGCACGCCGGCGCGGTCGGTACGCTATTCGGCAAGGACATCGTGTTGTCGGATGCGCTGGAGCGCCTGCAGCAGGTTGCGCCGCCGATTTCCATCGCGACGGCGAGCGGGGCGTTCCGCCTCAATCCCGGTGGTGACGAATCGCGCTCGATGATTTCCGCCGCTCCGGGCAGGCCGGGCGCGCTGCTTGCTACGATCGATATTTCGCCCCCGCCTGCGATGCGCAACATGCCCAACGGCATGCAGGGGCAGGACATCGAAACGATCTCGCGGCGCGATCGCGACTCCGGTTCCAACCAAGGCATTCTGCCGGTCGCTGACGATGGCGAGCTTTACTTTCAGGACGGCAGCCGCGTTTACGCGGTCAGCCTGCAGTCGGGTGTTCCGCTTCCGGGTTGGATTCAATCGTACCCGAGCACCAACGGCCAATACACGATCAACAGCTACGGCTTCTCGCGCACGCAGCAATCGACGCTGACGCTGACTGAGAACGCGGTGCTGGGCATCATGGGTTATTCCGATCGCCTGGCCAATTACGGCAATGGCATGCCGGTCTACGGATCGGATCGCGGCACGCGCCTGGTCTGCCTCGACCGCGCCACCGGCAAGGAGCGCTGGGTCGCGCGGCCTGCGAAGATCGTCGAAGAAAACCTTCGCGGCCTCGACTTCTCCGGCTCGCCGCTGGTGGTGGCGGACAACGTCTACGTCATCGGGCGCGGCGGCAAGAACATCACCGCCGAGGATTGCTACGTCCTCTGCTTCGACCTGAACAGCGGCGCGTACAAGTGGTCGTGCTTCATCGCCAGTTCCAACAACAACTTTGCCTACAACGGGCAAATGCCCAGCGCTGATACGCTTTCGCATCTCGCCTACAGCAGCGGGCGGGTGTACGTCCTGACCAACCTGGGCGCTGCCGCCGCGCTCGACGCGTACAGCGGCACGATTTCGTGGCTGAACATCTACCCGCGCGATAATGCGATGCTCAATCAGGATGGCATGGGCTTCCGCGGGATGGGAAACTTCCGGCAGGGGGGGAACAGCGGGAGCACCCGGGCGTGGGAGTTCAATCCCGTCATCGTCCGCGACGGCAAGGTCTTCCTGCTCCCGACCGACGCCAAGCACCTGATGGTCTACGACGCCGGTAGCGGCGCGGAGATCAAGCGCATCGCGATCTCCGACTTTCAGAAGCGCCCCGACGACGGTGTCGGCCCGCAGGCGCTCGTCGCCGTCGATGGCGATCAGGTCATCCTCACCGGCGGCCAGTGCATTTACTGCATCGATTGGACCAAACCGGCGGACCCGCAGAAATCGATCCTCTGGTTCAGCCAGTTCGCCACCAACATCAAGGGGCGCGCGTTCGTCACCGCCGACTCGGTCTTCGTCTGCATCGAATCCGGCGTGGTTGCGGGCAAGCCCGTGTTCGGGGGCCTGCACCGCATCGAACGTGTCAGCCGTAAGACCGGCATGATTACGGGAAAGGTCGTGGAGATTTATCCGCCCAAGAAAGATTGGGACGAGGGGGAAGGCCCTGGAAACGTGCTGGTCGTCGGCGAGCAGGTCGTGGTGGCCGGCCCGAAGCGGATCAACGTTTACGCCGACATGGCGCTGGCGCGCAAGCGGCTTGATGACGACGTCGCCGCCGCCCCAGCCGACCCTGAGCCGCGCCTGCGTTATGCCGAGGTCATGTTCGTCGCCGGTCAACTTCCCGTCGCGATGGAGAAGCTGGAAGAGACGATCAAGCTGCTGGGCGGCATTGCGGCTCTGCGTCCCGGCGGGGAGCGCGACCATCTCTTCAACGATTGCATCACGTTCGCCGCCAAGCTGCAGCGCGAGAAGAAGAGCGACAAGATCGAGGAGACGATCGACGCGATTACCCGCCTGTACGACCTCGCCGGTTCCGCCGCCGACGGCGACAGCCAGCAGGTGAACTACCGCATCAGCCGCGCCAAGTTCAATCGCGACTTCGTCCAGGACGATTCGCTCAGCGCTGCCGTCAAGCTTTATCAGGAGATCCTGAGCAACCAGCGCCTGCGCACGGTTCCGCTCGCGGATGAAGAGGCTGGCGCGAGCCAGGCCGCGCTGGTCGCCGAAAAGATGATCACCGAGGTGAAGAAGATCCGTCCGGAGGCGTACGCGAGTTTTGAAACGCTCGCCGGGCAAGCGCTCGAAGCGGCTGGCAACGACCCGGCGCTGTTGAAGAGCGTCGCCGAGACGTATCCGAATTCAGCCTCCGCCCCCCAGGCGATGATCGCCGCCGCCGATGCCTTCGAGGGGCAGTCGAACTACCGCCTGGCGGCGTACACCCGGCGGCAGGCGTACAACAAATACGGCGAAACCGCGAACAAGCCCAAGCTGCTGGAGGGGATGGCTCGCAACTACCTTGCGATGCCCGACCGCACCGCGGACCGCATCGACACCGCCGCCGCGCGGTTGTCTGCGATCGTCAAGCTCGGCGCTGACGCCGCCGCCACACCGCTCGCCAAGCCGCTCAAGCTGCCGGGCGACGTGGTCCTGGCCGAGGCGGGCGTTACCGTGAATGACGCGCTCAAGGCGCTGCAGAACTACAAGGCCCAGGCCGTTGCCGCCAAGCTACCGGATTTCCGCATCGCCCCCACCGCCGGTTTTCAACTGGCCTTGGCCGAGTGGCGCGCCGCCGGCAGCGATCCCGCGACCAAGCCGCGCCTTCCCGCGCCTTTCGTTCCGGCCGCGCAGCAGCTTGTGCTACCCAACGTGGACGCGCTGATTAAAACGCCGCTTGAATTGCGCCAGCAGAACGCGCGGCACGATCGCGTCGTTGCCTGGTCCAATGGCAGCGTCCTCCTGTACCCGGTGGGTCAGCCCGATGCGATCGGCGCCTCCGCCGACCTTGCCGCCGCGCCGAAGAACCTCGCCTGGCTCGACGACAACAAGTCATTGCTGGTCTGGAACGACAAAGAGCTCGTCCTGCTCAGCGGCGACGACGCCAAGCTCAGGTGGAAGAAGATCGAACTGAGGAGCCTCCCACGGATCGACGTCGTCGCCAGCGGCTCATCCGACGAGACGATTTCCGGGGGCGGCAACAACAACAACGACAACGAGAACGCGCAGTTCCAGCAACTCCAACTCCGCGGCGGACGACGGATTATCAACGGCCGCATGATGGGCCAAATGCCCGCCGTCGCGAACAATCAGCCGCAGGCCGTCCCCGCCACCCCGGGCGTCGAAGCGATCGCCTCGGTGCGCCCGGTCGACGACAAGATCATCGTCGCCACCACGGCCGGGCAGCTCTTCGCCATTCGCACCGACACCGGCGTGCTGGTGTGGCACACGCGGCTTTCCGCCGCCGCGCCGATTTCCCGCCTCGCCGCCACCGACGATTTCGTCGTCGCCAAAGTTGACGATGCCGCCAACACGCAGCTCGTCGTCCTCGAAACGTTGACGGGCCAGATCGTGCGCCCGCGGCTGAGCTTCCCCAATGAGCAGGGCAACGTCCCGGTCAACTTCGCGCTGGCCCCCGACGGCACGCTGGTGTGGATTCAGCAGGATCGCCTCTGCGGCAAGGACCTCTTCGAGCCGAGGAAAGAGCTCAATTATGAAGTGATCGCCGGCCAGAACGACAATGTCCGCAACCCGAACAACGTCAACATCGCCATCAACCGCGGCCAGCAGGTGGACGCAACCTCAATCTACGGCGGCGCAGTCAACCCCGACCAGCTCCTGATCTCCGAAGGACGCATCCTCGTCGTCGCGCAGAGCGGCCGCTTCGTCTGCATCCATTCCCTGGAGACGGGCAAGCTGCTTGACTTCCCCCAGGCCGACGGCAAGCGCGCGGAAGCGCGCCTCGCCACCGCGCAGGGCGATGGCAGCAAATCCGTCGCCGACTGGGGCGTCGCCCTCCACCTGGTCGGATCACGACTCTACGTCTGCTCCCGCCAGAACGGGCCGGTCTGTTACAACCTCGACAAGGCCGGCGTCCTCTGGGACGGCCACGTCGATATCAACACGGTTCCGACCATCGAATACCGCGAGCCATTCATCGGCCAGGACTATTTTGCGATTCTCGACCACCCCGCTGCCCGCGTTGGCGCGAATCCCAACCCCAACACCGCCCGCCTCCACTGTTTCAGCCGCGCCAAGGTCGATAAGAACGCCGATCGCGAATCCGGGCGGTTGGACCATATCTCCTCGATTACCGACCCCGCCGGAATCTCCGAATTCCAAGGCGTCGACGGCGGCTTCTACTACCTGACCGGAGACCGGAAACTTCACTATCTGAAAGGTGGCCGTCCCTGAGGCCGAGCCCCAGCAGGCGGTTTGGCGCAATTCTTGACGGTTTCATGTCTTCACGTTTCACGCCACCGCCACGCCCCTACCCCCCATTCATTCCCTCGTCTATAATCGGTCACCGAGGTACCCATGACCCCCGCCACCGAAACCACGCCCCTTCGCGAACGCGTTCAGAGCGTGATTAACCTGATTCGCCCAGCCGTCCAGGCCGACGGCGGCGACATCGAGTTGGTCGATGTCTCCACTGAGGGCGTGGTACAGATCCGTTTCCACGGCGCTTGCCATGGCTGCCCGTCGTCCACGATGACGCTCCAGGACGGTATCCAGCGGAACCTCCGCGAGCGCGTCCCCGAGGTTACGCAGGTGATTCCGGTTACTTGATCGCAAACCAACATGACCTCGTTCGACCCCGCTAGCCCTCCCGCCCTTGACTACGCCGCCCGCCCCGCCGTCACGTTCAATCCAGTGGTCGCGATCGACAATTTCTTCCGCCAGACCGCGCACCGCGCGTTGTCGCTCGCCATTTGGCTGCTGGCCGCTCGAATCATCTTCGCCTTCTGGCCGCGCAGCTTCGACTTCACCTTCTACCTGCTGCCGGTGGCCTTCGGCTGCCTCGACGTGGCGCTGGTCGCCGCCTTTATGTCCTTCTGGTTCGCCCGCCCCGGCCGCAACAACCCAGGCGAGCCGCGTACGATGATCTGGGTCTCGCTGGCGCTGCTCGTCTGCACGACCGCGTGGATGCTGCTCCCGCGCCTGTTCCACCACTGATCCGCGTGATGTCCCCGCAATCCCTCATGCAACTCGCCCTGGCGCAGGCCCGCCTGGCGCTCGCCCACGATGAGGTGCCGATCGGCGCCGTCGTCTATCACGTGCCGACCGATCGCATCATCGGCCAGGCCCACAACCGCCGCATCCTGGACCGCGACCCTACCGCCCACGCTGAGATTCTCGCCATCCGCCAGGCCGCCAGCGAGCTGGGCGACTGGCGACTCGAAGAGACGATCCTGGCGGTCACGCTCGAACCCTGCCCGATGTGCGCAGGCGCGATCATCAACGCCCGCGTCCCCACGCTGATCTACGGCTGCGCCGACCCGAAGGCGGGCGCAGTGCAAACGCTTTACCAACTTTGTTCCGATCCGCGGCTGAATCATCGGGTTGAAATCACCGCGGGCATCCTCGCCGAAGAATGCGCGGCGCTGCTGACGAACTTCTTTGCCGCCAAGCGTGCGATGGGGAAGAAGTAGACGACCAACGCTCGAAGCGATAGCGTTCCAATCTCCTCTGCGGTACTCTCACTCGCGGGCAATCAAATGGGTGAGTTCCATGACGCAATCGAACCGTCTACTTAAGGGAATCTCCTTCGTCACCCTCGTTTGCGTTGCCGGCATCGCTTGCGCCGCAGAAGCGAAAATCCCCATCGGCGTCGGCGGCTCCGGTCGGGTTCGCATCCCTTCGTCCGCGACCCAACCGATCGCCTCGCCGCACCTCCTTGCGCTCGCCAAGGTCAGCATCGCCTCCTTCAGCCCCGATGGCCAGATCCTGATGACCGTCGCTGACGATGACCACCAGGTCCACTTCTGGAGCGCGCAGAACGGCGAAGAGGTCAACCGCTTCGGCGTCGCCGTCACCGGCGCGGCGTTCAGCGCGTCGGGCAACCGCGTGATGACCTGGGGCGACGACCAGGTCGTCCGCATTTTCGACGCCAGCACCGGCAAGGCGCTCCGCCGATTGCAGGACGCCAAAGAGCCGCTCCGCGCCGGCGTGCTCTCGCCCGATGGCTCGCGCGCCCTCACCTGCGCCGCCGGCCAACACGTGATCACGCTCTGGGACGCGCAGACCGGTCAATCGCTCGGCACGCTGGAAGCTCTCGCCGCCCCCGTCACCGCAATCGCCTTCTCTCCCGACGGCATGCAAGCAGTTTCACTCTCCGGCGAATCCGCGCGAATCGGCCTGCGTTCGGGCTTCACAACTCAGCCCGCCACCGCGCCTGCTGACGTCTCGCTCCGCCTCTGGAATCTTCAGATGCGCAAGGTCGTTCAGAAGATCGACCTGCCGTCGCCGGGGCAGTCGCCGGTCTTTTCCGCGGATGGCAAGCTCATCTCGATCGTCATGAACAACGCGACGAAAATCTTCGAACTCGCCACCGCCAGCGAAATTCCCGCCCCGCGCTCGCCGCAGGAGAATTTCCCCGCCGGCCAGTTCACCGCCGATCGTAAGACCGGCCTCTGGAAAGCCATCGGCTCCGCCTCGATCACCAACGCCGCCACCGGCGAAAACGTCCGCCCCCTCGAAGGCCCGATCGAAGGCCTGCCGCTCTGCCATGCCTTCGCCTTTGACGGCTCCCGCGTCATCCTTGGCACCGGCAAGGTCAATCTCTTTTCCCGCGATCCGAACGCACCGGGCACCGTCTACGTCTATGAAGTAGCCACCGGCAAGCGCCTGGCGACGTTCGCCGGACACACGCGCGAGGTCACGCAGGTCGCAGTCTCAGCCGACGCAACCCGCGCGGTCTCGCGCGACTCAGACAAGACGCTCTTCCTCTGGGCGATCCCCAAGTGAGCCGCCACACGACGACCATGGACGACGCCCAGATCCTGCAACAGTTCGCCCAGTCCCGCGCGCAGGAGGCCTTCGCCCACCTCGTCGCCCGCCACGTTCACGGCGTCTACTCCGCCTGCCTGCGGCAACTGCGCGATCCGACGATGGCCGACCAGGCGACGCAGGCCGTCTTCGTGTTGCTCGCCCGCCAAGCCGAGCGGCTAAAAGGGGAGGCGTCGCTGGTTCCGTGGCTGTTTGATATGGCGCACGAAGTCTGCTTTCTGTTTTCCCGCGCCGCCGGCGCCCCGCCAGGATCTCAGGACCAAGGCCTTTCTCCGGTCTATACCGCCCCCGCCGATTGGTCGCGCCTGGCCCCGCAAATCGATGCGGCGATCGCATCGCTGCCGCCCGGCGCGCGCCACGCCTTCCTGCTCAAGTACGTCGCCAATTTCTCGCTGCGCGACGTCGCGAGCGCGCTCAACGTCGCCGACAACCAAGCCGGTCAGCGCATCTCCGAAGGCGTCGCGCGCCTCCGCCGCTACTACGAATCGCACAACCTGTTCATCGCTCCCGATGCGCTGGTCGCTTCAGTCCAGGCCCACGCCGTTCACGCCGCCCCGCCCGCGGCCGCCTACAACGCGACGCTCGCCGCCATTAACCTCGCCGGTTCTCCAACGCCCGCGACCGCCCTCGCCGACGCCGTCGCTGGCGCACAGCGCCGCAATCGGTTTATCACCCTCGCCTCGTTCGTCTGCGTCATTCTCATCCTCTCCCTCGGCGTCTTCAAACTCTACTCCGCCGTCAAAACTGCAAGGCTCGCTTCAACCCAGCCCGCAGTCACACAGCCCACGGTCTCGGGCGGACCAACATCGCCATCGCCGCGGCCTCCGCCCGAGCCCATTCCCGTCCCCGAAAAACCGCTCCCCGTCGCCAAACCGATCAAGCCCGTTGATCCCGCACTTGCAGCCCGCACCATCGCCGCCATCCGAGATAGTGACACCGCAATGCTTCAGCAACTCGTCGATCAGGACGAGAACGTCATCAATGCCAGGGACCCGAAGACCGGCCGCTCCACTGTCGAGGTCGCCGCCGAGCTCGTCGCCTGGAACCGCCCCGACGCCACGCGCATCGCGCACTTCCTCATCGAGGCCGGCGCTGTTACCGACATCCACACCGGCGCCCGCGCCGGTCACGCAAACTACGTCGCCCTTCGCCTGCTTCAGGATCGCAACCTGATCGAGTCGAAGGACGCGCAAGGCCTCACCCCGCTCCAGCGCGCCGCGCTGCTTTCGGGAGCAAGTCCGGATTGCGAGGAAGTCGTTGACATGCTGATTCGCGTCGGCGCGAACATGGATCTCTGGACCGCCTGCACCTTCGGCCGCCTCGCCGACGTGCAACAAGCCCTGGCCGACCATCCCGAGCAGGTCAACGAGCCCCGCCTGGGCGCGACCCCGCTCAACTGGGCCACCCGTCCCCGCCGCTACGCCGACGATCCGCTCGCCATCCCGCGGCTTTTGCTCGAACGAGGCGCCGACCCGCGCAGCTGCGATACCGCCAACGATGGTATGACCCCGCTCCACCACGCCGCCGCCTGGGGCGCGCAAGCAGCCGTCGCCGGTCTACTCATCGAGAAGGGAATCGACGCCAACATCCTCGACGATTACGGCTGGACGCCGCTCGATTACGCCATCGATCGCAGCCGCAAGGAGATGGTCGAGTTCTTCAATTCCAAAGGCGGCCGTCGCACCACGCTCGAATACCCCGACCGCCCTGCCAAGACCGCGCGCTTCTTCGCCGCCGTCCAGACCGGCGACGTCGATCTCACGCACCGCCTGCTCGATGACACCCCCGAGCTCGCCAAAGCCCGGGGCCCCACCGGTGAAACCCCGCTCCACTGGGCCGCCGCCAACGGCTCGATCCCAATCATCGACCTCCTCCTCGCCGACAAGGCCGACATCAACGCCCCCGAAACCAACAAGTTCGGCGGCACCCCGCTCCACTGGGCCGTCCGCCACGACCGCCTCGATGCGATCAAGCACCTCCTCGAAAAAAGCGCCGATCCCAAAGCCATCAATCAGCGCAGCGGCCAAACGCTCCTTCACGTCGTCGCCCAACATACCGACGCCGCCGCCCTGACTGATCTGCTTCTCAGCAAAGGAATCGATCCCACGGCGAAGGATCGATTCGGTAAGATAGCCAACGATTATGCCGCGGGCACCGGCCACGCGCACGTGGTTGAACGATTACGCGCCGCTCATTGATCACCAAGCTCCGATGAAACGCCTCGGCTGGTTCATCCTCGCCGGCTGCCTCCTGATCGCCGCGGCGATCGCGCGAAGGTCCCCACCCGACGTTGGCCCGCCTGCCCAGCGCGTCGTCCGCACCTACGACGTGAGCGACCTGATCAACATCCCGCCCCCGGACCCCGCCGACGACGCCAACTCCGCGCCGCCGATCGTTCCCGCCAACCGGTTGGACGCGCGTTCGTTCGGCGGCAATGTCAGGAGCAGCGGCAGCGGCAGCGGCAGCGGCGGCCCGCCCGATCCTCCCGAAAAACAACGTCTTGATCAACTCGTCGAACTGGTTCGGACTGGCATCGAGCCCGCTTCATGGATCGCCGGAGGCGGCAGTATCACCCACTTCGGCCGCCGCCTCGTCATCGTCCAGACCCGCGAAAACCATCAACTGGTTCAAGGCCTCCTCAGCGAGCTGCGAGCCAATCCGCCCCGCCAAGTCCGCCTCGATATCATCTGGGCCACGCTCCGCCCTGACGATCTCGCGCGCGTGCTCATCGCGCCCACTGGCGACGCCGCGTCTCCGGCCACGCTCATCGACCTCGACGCCCTGCAACGCCTCCACGGCGCGATTGCCTGGCGTGGTCACCTCACCTGCGCCAGTGGCCAGCGCGGCCGCCTCTGCTGCGGCCGCTCGCACACCGTGCCGACGGCGATCGAGCCCATCATTAGCAGCGACAGTGGCGGCTTCGCCAGCAAATCCCAGGAACTGCTCGACGGCGCGACCATCGACGTATTGCCGTCGCTCAGCCCCGACGGCAGGGGGGTGATAATCGACGTGAACTCAGAAGTCACACGCTGGGGCCCCGCCTCCCAGTTGTCGCCCTTCGAAATTCCCGTTCCCGCCACGCCCGGCGGCACACCCGCCGGCGGCATCGTGAAGATCGACCGCCTGAACCTCGGCGTGCAAACCCTGGCGACGTCCGCCCGCGGCCCCGCCGACGCGGCAATCCTCATGGGTGGAACGACCGATCCCGACGCCACACCGGGCGATCCGCGCCAACTTTACCTCATCGTCCGCGCGTCGGAGTCAATCAAACGCAACGTCCGTCCGTGACCTGCAAACCCGGAGAGACCATGCACCACCGCCTCCAGCAATCGTTCCTCGCCGTCTGCCTGGCCTTCTGCATCAGCGCGCCTGCACGCGCCGCCGATCAGGATGGACAGGAAAAACCACCCCCGCCGACCCTGCGCCACATCTACGACGTGACCGAGTTGGTGCGCGCACCGCTCGTTGACGCCGACACGTCCGCCGTCATGCCGCCAACGGAGCTCGCCCCACGCCGTCCGCAAAGCGGCTCGGGCAACGGCCCGCCCCGCACGGAGCCCAACCCGCTCCAGAGCCGTCTCGAGGAGCTGTCGAAACTGATCGAAGCGGAAATCGATCCGGGATCATGGGGCGACAACGGTGGATCCGAAGGCGGCATCCGCGCCTACGACACGCAATTGATCATCACTGCCTCAGCCCCAAACCACGCGCAGATTGCCGAGATGCTGGCGGAGTTGCAAAAACGGGCCGGGCGATGCGTGCGCCTCCGCGCCACGTGGGTCGCCCTGTCCGAAGAGGAATTGCGGTCGGCGCTGGAGCCAATCCCGGCGAAAGGCGAAGTCACCGCCGGCGCGCGGATCCTTGACCTCTCCGTCGTCGAGCGCATCAAAGGCGGCGTGCGCTATCGCGCCGAAGTCAACACCCTCAACGGCCAACGCGTCAACGTCACCGCCGGTCGCGCGCGCTCGATCCTCACCGACCTTGAAGCCGTGGTCGGCAACTCCGCTGTCGGTATGCAACCTACTATCGATCTCGTCCTCGCCGGCGCAGCCCTCCAAGTCAGGCCGATCCTCTCCGCCGACTCCACCGCCGTCACGCTCGACCTCCGCGCCGTCATCAGCGGCTGGAATCCCGCCGATGCCCCGCCCCTCAAAGTCCCCCAGCCAGTCGCCAGCTCCCAACCCGCCGGCAGCGTCCCGCCGCCCCCGATGACTCACCCCGCCCCGCCTCTCGAAATCGAACGTCTGAACATGCCCGTGCAACTGCTCGCTACCGCAGTAAAAATCCCCACCGGCCGCGCCGTCCTCATCGGTGGAATGACCGCTGACCATGGCACCCCTGAAGACCGCCGCCCCCTATACCTGATTATCGAAGCCTGGGCATCCAAACCGAAATCCTAATCACCTCTACCGAACTGTTCTTCGCGCCACCAGCGCCCCTTCGCGCCAGCCCAGATCCACCCCCACTTTCCCATCAATCAACTCCAACAACGTCGAAGCCACCGCCTCGTGCCGCCATCCGCTTAGCATGCGTAATCCGCCAAGCGTTTCGCCGGAGATTAATTGCCGGTACAGCCGCCCGATCTCCTGCCGGCTGCAGACCAGATCCGGATCGATCTTCCGGCCGATGCACAGACACTGCATCACCGCCCAGAGCGCGTCAGCGCGATGTTTGTCGGTCGGCGTCTCCTCGATCGTGCGGCTCTGCGGCTGGTCGGTCACCGGCGTCGCCAGACCGCGCTTGGTCGCCTCGACGATCTCCGCCCCGTGCGCGTGTTCCACCGGCCGCGGCAAGCCGCGCACGCGCGCCAGCCGCTCGACGTTCTTGATCGGCTCGCGACTCATGTCGATCAGGATCTCATCCTTCAAAAACGCGCGAGGCGGCACGTCGTGCTGCTTGGCGGCGTCGTTCCGCCAGAGCACCAGTTGCTTCAGCACCGCCAGCCCCTGCGGCTGCAGCCCGCCCGCGCCCCGCACCTTCAGGTAAGCCGTCTCAGGATCGAATCGATATAGCCCCACGTCGCACTGTGCCGCGCATTCCTCAGCCGCCCACGCGGTGTGACCCAGCTCATCGAGTCGCTCGCCCAGTTGCACTCGGATCGCCGGCAGGTACCGCACGTCATTGGCCGCATACTTGAGCTGTTGCGCCGACAATGGCCGCTGATCCCAGTGCGTGAACGTCAGCCCCTTCCCCAGCCGCGCGCCTATGATCTCGCGCACCAGCTTCGAAAGCGACACCGGATACGCCATCCCCACAAACCCCGACGAGATCTGCGTATCGAAAACATTTTGCCCCGGCCGATTCAGGTGCCGCATCACCGGCTCGAGGTCCTGCTGGCCCGCATGGGTGATCTTCTCGATCGACGCGTCGGCCACGAGTTCCCAGAACGGCGTCAGATCGATCTTGGCGATTGGGTCGATCAGGCTGACCTCGCGCGTCGTCGCCACCTGGATCAGGCAGAGCTTGGGCAAGTACGTCAGCTCGCCGATGAACTCGCTGTCATACGCGAACGACCCCGCCGCCCGCAGGCGGTCGATCAACTCCATCAGCCCCGTCTGATCGGTGATCAGATCCGCCGCCCCTTGAAAGATCAGCGGGTTGGCTTGCGATTCGGACGAATCCTGAAATTCGTCCTCCGTGTGAGCCTGATCGTGGTTCTTAGCCCGGTGCTGAGGGCGGGTCGGCCGGTAATTATTCATTTCTCTCATCCGCGTGCGAAAGTGGGTTTGCCATGATCGGGTGATCGCGGCCATTCGTCCACACCCGCCAGGCAAAAGAGCCCTGATTTTGTGCCGCCATGACAGGCAAGTGCGACAGACACGCAGGGTTTACGGGTCTTTCGGAGCAGCAAGCGCAAAAATAATTCGGAATCCTTAAACCTGCAATTTGCAAAGAGATCCGGCCTCAGCCGCTCTCGTCGTCGTTCACCCCTGCAAGCAAGCCTCCTTTATCGGTCCCGAAAAATCCCTGAACTTGCTGCTGTTACCCAGTGGTATCGAAGTTGCCGGGCATACGGAAGCAAGTGCCTCGAAAGGTTTGCGGCCACATGATTTTAATCGTCGAAGATGACCCCCTCTCCCGCCGGGCGTTGCAATCGCTGATGGCCGCCCATGGCTACCCCTGTCGGGCCGTGCCGTCTGCAGAGGACGCTTTAACCGCTTTAAGGGAGCCCGAAAAGCCCGGAATGGTGTTGATCGACATCGACCTCCCCGGGATGAACGGTTTACAGTTACTGCATCGATTGCAACAGGCCCATCCGCGCTTGCCATGCAGCCTGATGAGCGCCAATGATCACGACCTTTCCCCGCCCGCCGGGGATCGCGCGGTGCCCTTCTTCCCAAAACCGTTAAACCTCAAACGCCTCTTCAATTTCCTCCGGGACGAGGAAAAGGGGCCGATAACGCGGGCCCGGGTCAATGCCGTCCCCGCCAGCGGTCGATAAGGCTGGCAGGCGGAGCGGTTATGGTTTAGACTTTCCCGCCGGCAAATGGGGCTGGCCGTCCTCTTGCGGACGGCGCGGACGAGCGAAGGAGACAGGTTATGAATCTCGCGTATGCGGTCGATCGTCTTTACGACGGGGGTTGGTTGCCGTCCCACATCGAGGATCTGGAGACGCTGCAGGATGGTCGGACGTTCCCGTCCGTGCTGGCGGTTCAGCGCGAGTTCGCCGGCGCCGGGCTGGAACTGGCGATCAAGCACAACATGATGTTCTCCTGCTATCGCGCGACCTGGGCTCCCGTAGGCGAAGCGCTCGACCCCGCGCGCGAAGCTGACGAACGCCACGGCACCATCATCGGCGCCTGTGAACGCGAGGCATCTGTTTACGCCCTGGCTCAGCTTCGCGCCAGTCAACTCGAACATCAACTCGCCGCCGTCTGACGTAATCGTCAAGGTCGACAGTTACGCGACGTTTGCCGGTTCGAGGATTTGATTCCACCGTTTCCCCTGCCGGGCCCGCCAACCACCCTTGTGGTAGGCGTATCCTACGATCAGCGGCACGGCGAGCGTGGCTTCGGAGAAGACCATCTGCTCGTACACCGTATCGACCTTGCCCCACGAGCTGGCTTCCTTGAGCGTGCTACTCGATAGCGCCCCGTCGCGGACGTCGGCGACCGTCACTTGCACCGCATACTTATGCATCGGGGCGTCGTGACCGAGCACTTCGGCGGCCACCACGATGTCCTGCGTGAAGTTCTTCGGCACGCCGCCGCCGATCATTAGTAGGCCGGTCTCCTTGTTCTTGATCTTAAGCTGCGTGAGTTCGTAGAAATCCTTGCCGCCGTCCCAGCTCATGTGCGGGGCATCGCCCTTGGCTGCCTGGATCGCGACCAAGCCAAAACCGGCCGAGCAATCGCTGAATGCGGGACAGAAAATCGGGATGTCGCGCTTGTAGGCTTCGTAGATGATCGAATCGGCGCATTTGGGGCCGCCGTTCTTGTCGAGGTACGCGCCGAACTCGCGAAGCAGCTCGCGGCTGGAGTAGGGACGGGGTTCGAGCTCTTCGAAGATCTTGCCGGTGACCTCGTCGCAGATGCGGAGGTCGTCCTCGCTGATGAGGGTGTCGTAGATGCGGTCGATCGCGTGCTCGCGCAGCTCACTGTCATAAAGGCCGCTCTTGAGTTCCTCGCCGGCGATGTAATGGCGGAAGCCCAGCGCCTCGAAGAAGTCCTGGTCCACCATGTTGGCGCCCGTCGAGACGATCGCGTCCACCATGTTGTTGCGGATCATGTCCACGAAGACTTTTTTAAGTCCCGCGGAGATCAGCGACCCGGCCAGGCAGAGGATCACGCCGCACTCCTTGTCGCGGAGCATGCGGTCGTAGATGTCAGCCGCGCGGTTTAAGTCGCGCGAGCTGAAGGCCATGTGCGCCATCGCCTCGACGACCGCGACGATCCCCGGGTTCTTGATGATGTCGATGTGCTCGATGGTCCGGCCGAGATACTTGCTCTTGTCGGCGGCCTCGTTGGCTTTGAGGGGTTTGGTATTCAGCGTGTTGTCGGCCATGGTCACGGCTCCCGGGTTGGGGTTAAATCGAGAAAGCCACCTCGGCCCACTACGATGTGTCGCCCGCGTTCGGGTGCGACAACCGCCATTGCGGGCCGGGGTGGCTTTGGGACAAAACGTATTTACGCCCAGTGGTACGGCGGCGTCAAGCATCCGTTCGCGTGCGACAGAAAAATTCTGCAACACCGATAAGAATTGCTCGCGGACGCGCGCCGGTCTAGGATCGCGCGGATGAATGGCGCGGATCCGCTCAAGCATCGATTGACCCTCTGGCTCAAGAGCGAGCAGGCGATGGGACTGCCCTCCGTGCCCAGGGTGACGTTCAGTGAAATTCCGACGGAAAACATGAGCAAATCGAGACAGCGCGACATCGTGGCCCCGCCGTCGCGCAGCATCCCTGCGGCCCCGGAGCCCAAACCCGCTGCCGCGGTTTCCACTAGTGCTGTGCTGCCGCTTCTGGACGCGCCGTTTGACAGTCCGATCCTCCCGCGCGAGGAGAAGATCAGGCTGCTGCACGAGTTGGACCTCAACTCGGTCAAGGGATGCATCAAGTGCGGTTTGAGCAAGACGCGCACGCAAACTGTTTTCGGCGAAGGGGACCCGGATGCGCCGATCTGTTTCATCGGCGAAGGCCCCGGCAAAGATGAAGACGCCAGCGGCCGTCCCTTCGTCGGCCGCGCAGGTCAAAAGCTCAACGACATGATCGGCGCGATGGGCCTGAAGCGCGAAGACGTATTTATTTGTAACATCGTCAAATGCCGCGCATACCTCACCGACATCGGCAAGGATCGACCGCCCTCCGAAGAGGAGACGCTCGCCTGCACGCCTTATCTGGTGCGGCAGGTGGAGATCATTCGCCCCAAGGTGATTGTCACGCTCGGGTTGCCGTCCACGCGCTATCTCCTGAAGTCCAAAGAGTCGATGACGCGCATGCGCGGCAATTGGTACGCGTGGCGCGGGATCAAGGTGATGCCGACGTGGCATCCCGCGTATGTGCTTCGCAACTACACCGAGCAGACGCGGCGCGAAGTGTGGGATGATTTGAAAAAAGTTTTGCTTGAGATCGGGCGGCCGATCCCCCAGCGCTCGGGCAAACAAGAGTAGGACCACACCGCCTGTTGACGCGCCGCGCGGCGGAAGAAAAAGCGTAGAAGAAAAATCGCAAATGACGTCTTCAACCGGATCGCGAAGTGTGTAAGATGCGCCTCGCACGCCGGTCGCTGTTGTTAACGAATGAACTGTTTGTCTGCGGCGTGTCGAATGACTAGGTTGACCGTTATCACAACGCATTTTCTTTCGCGCTTCGGTTGGGATTGAGGTATCACATTTCGGGTGCCGTCGCCGTACTACTGAACTGACGCAGGGCTCTTCTCTCGGGACATACAAGCCGCCATGCTTACGACCCACACGCTTCAACCGCGCGAGGCTGCTCGCCGCGCGCATGCCGCCGCCGATTCCGCGGCCGCCGCCGCCGCCGTGTTCGACCCTTCGACCTGGCAGAAGATGCTGCAGATCGTCCGCACGCAGCATCCCAGCCTCAACCGCTCCTGGTTCGATCAGCTCGCGCCGCGGCAACTGAGCAACGGCGTGATTCAGGTCCACGTCATCACCCCCGCCCAGCTCAACTTCTGCCAGAGTCAGTGCCAGCAGCCCTTCACCCAGGCGGCGCAGGTGGTGCTCGCCCGGCTGGTCGCGGTCAGCTTCCACTGCGACAACCTCCCCACCGGCGGGGTCTTCAACGATCAGGATCAACCGATGATCCTGAGCCCCGATTACACCTTCGAAAATTTCGTCGTCGGTCCCTGCAACCGCCTGCCCCATGCGGCGAGCTTTGCGGTGGCGGAGAACCCTGGCAAGGCGTACAACCCACTCTTCATCCACGGCGGCGTGGGGCTGGGCAAGACGCATCTCCTGCAGGCGATCTGCCAGCAGGTGCTCGAGCGGCAGAACGATGCCCGCATCCTCTACCTCTCCTGCGACTCGTTCATCAACCAGTTCATCACCGCCGTGCAGCACGGCGACATGAGCCAGTTCCGCTACCGCTTTCGCCATGTGGACGTGTTGGTGATCGACGACATCCATTTCCTGCGCGGCCACGAGCGCACGCAGGAGGAATTCTTCCACACCTTCAACACCCTCTACCAGGGGAACAAGCAGATCATCCTGAGCGCCGATGCGCCGCCGTCGGAAATTCCCGAGCTCGAGGAGCGGCTGGTCAGCCGCTTCAACTGGGGCCTGGTGGCGCGGGTGGAAAAGCCGTGCTACGAGACGCGGGTGGCGATCATCCAGAAGAAGGCGAAGCTGCGCGGGCTGGAGCTGGCGGATGATGTGATCTGCTACGTAGCCTCGAAGGTGGAGAACAACACCCGCGAACTTGAAGGGGCGATCACGCGCATCCAAGGGATGGCGATGCTTCAGGCCGGCAAGATCGACATGGACCTCGCCCGCGCCGCTTTGGGGGAGACTGGCACGCCGGAGCAGCGGCGGATCACGATCCAGCAGATCATCGACGCGGTCACCACTTACTATAACGTCCGCACCAGCGACCTGCAGAGCAAGCGGCGGCACAAGTCGATCGCCTTCCCCCGCCAGGTCTGCATGTACTTCGCGCGCAAGCATACGCGCTACAGCCTGGAAGAGATCGGCGGCTACTTCGGCGGCCGCGACCACACGACGGTTCTGCATGCCGTCCGCACGGTCACCGGCGACATGAAGGAAGACCCGCAGATCGCCGAGCAGATCAACCACATCGAGGGGCAGTTGAGCTGAGGCGACAGAGGCGGATGTGGCTTCGTTTTGCGCCCCATCGACTCGCTGCGCTCGCTCAGGACGGGCGCGGCGAGAGCGCGGTGTCCAAAATTGGGACATTCGGGGACTTTTTGGGACATTGCGTGGCTTCGTTTCGCGCCGGCGCGCGGAATTGTGGCGCGGTGTGGTCCGGTGTGGCGCGGTTGCGAGTTGCGAAAGGCGTGCATCGGCGTGCATTTTCGTGCATCGGGGGGAAATTGGCCTGAAGGGGTCGTTGTCCTTGTTGTTGTCTGCGTCGCTGTGGGTGCGCATGTCGGGCCTCCAGAAGGAGCCGCGGCGGTGCGCGGCTGGGACCTCGTGGGCGCAGCAGTGAAGGTGGAATATGGGTTTTTAGTGTGGGAATGGTGGAAGATTTTTTTATTTGTCGGGCTCGGGGGGGTGCGCGGCGAGCATGGAGCTGCGTTGTTGGGCAAGAGAATTTCAGGGGGATTGGTCGATTAAACCGTTGAAACGGTCGATTTACGACCGGGGTGGCGCGTTGATTGAGACTTCATGATCGGAAACCTACTCCAAGCCGACCTGCAGGAGATCATCCGGGCCAAGAACTGGGACGAGCTGCGCGAGGCCTTTTCCGAGCTGGACCCGCCGGACATCGCCGAGGTGCTGATCGATTTGCCGGCCGAGGAGGAGGGGGTGATCTTCCGCATGCTCCCGCGCGAGCAGGCGGCGGTCGTCTTCAGTTATCTCCCGCTGGAGCGGCAGGAGGAATTGCTGCACTCGTTCTCGAACGAGCAGGTGCGGTCCATCCTCGATCAGATGACCCCCGACGATCGCACGCGGCTGCTGGAGGAGCTGCCGTCGGAAGTCACGCGGAAGCTGTTGGAGACGCTTCCTCCCGCCGAATTGGCGTTGGCCCGCGCCCTGCTCGGATATCCCGAAGGATCGGCGGGCCGGGTGATGACGCCGAAGTACGTCGCCGTGCCGCCGGACATGACGGCGCGGGAGGCGCTGGAGTTCGTGCGCCGCAATGGCAAGGGGAAGGAGACGCTCAACGTCATCTACATCGTGGATGATGAAGGCAAGCTCCTGGAGGATCTGAAACTGGGCGCATTGGTGATGGCCGATCCCGACATGAAGGCCGCGGACATCGAGGACCGCGCCCTGGTCGCGATTCCGGCCACCGCGGGGCGGCAGGAGATCCTCGACACGTTCAAGAAATATGACCGGGTGGCCTTGCCGGTGGTGGATGCGAACGGGCACATGGTGGGGATCATTACGGTGGATGACGTGGTGGACGCGGTCGAGCAGCAGGCAACCGAAGAGATGCAGCGGATGGGCGGCATGGAGGCGCTGGATGCGCCCTACCTGGAGGTGGGGTTCTGGTCGATGGTGAAGAAGCGCGGCGGGTGGCTGGCGGCGCTCTTTCTGGGCGAAACGCTGACCGCGACGGCGATGGGGAAGTTCGAGCATGAGATCGAGAAGGCGGCGGTGGTGGCGCTCTTCGTGCCGCTGATCATCAGCTCGGGTGGGAACTCCGGGTCGCAGGCGACGAGTTTGATCATCCGCTCGCTGGCGCTCAGGGAGCTGCGGCTGCGGGACTGGTTCAAGGTGCTGCACAAGGAGATCTTCAGCGGCCTGGCGCTGGGGATGTTCCTGGGGATGATCGGCTTCGTGCGGATCGTCGTCTGGCACTCGCTGGGGTGGGCGGATTACAAGGGACACCCGTACCAGATGGGGTTGACGGTCTGGCTGGCGCTGATCGGGGTGGTGGGGTTCGGATCGATCGTGGGGGCGATGCTGCCGTTTTTGCTGCGCAAGCTGGGGTTCGATCCCGCGACTAGCTCGGCCCCGTTCGTGGCGACATTGGTGGACGTGACGGGGCTGTGCATCTATTTCTTGGTGGCGATGCTGGTGCTGCGGAACACGCTACTGAAGGGGGAAGAGCCGCCGGCGAAACCGCTAACCGCGCCGACAACCCAGGCAGTCGCTTGGGCACCCGGTTAGCTCTTATTTAAGCGCAAAAAAAAACGCCGGGGGGGCTAACCCGGCGTGAGGAGGGGAAGGGAGAGTGATTCGTAACCTCGCGTCGCTTCGTCAAAACTTCAGACGACCGCGACGGAGGGGATTGTCTTGTTCAGTCCCTCGTTTCAAGTTGTCGAACGATTGGAGTAAAGCAATGGCAGTGCCAGGAGTGCAGAATTTTTCACGGCGCCTGCGGCGCGATAACGCCATGTGATCTAAACGCTGAATAATGCGCGGGTTGGCCGACGTCGTCCCTGTGCGGATTATGGGGGTGGCCTATTTTCCCGATCTCGGGCACTTAGGCTGGCACAGTGTGCCTGAGCGACAGGTTGGCACGAGCTGTCACGCCCCGGGGTAAATTTAGGGGATTTGTCCAGCGCGGCGGGGCTAGGCGGAAGGAGACTGATCCGGCGGGATTTGGAGATTTCCGCTGCCGTGCGGAGACGACGGGCGCTTGCGTCAAATTGCGAGCGCTCGCGTCAAAATGTTTTAACGGGCTGGCTGCGTCGCGGGGCCGGGTGCGGGGACGATCATGATCGGCCCCCGGATGCGGATCGTCTGGCGGATGTTGGAACCCTCGTTGAGATAGGAGCGGGCGTACTGGTTCTGGATGACCTCGACGCGGGGATCGACGTAGACCGGTTCGGCCCGCCCGCCGTTCCCGCTCTGGTCATTTTCGATTTGCAGGTAAGCCACGCCGGTGCGGGAAGCGCAGCCGGGGAGGAGTGCGAGAAGGGGGAGTGCGGCGCAAATCAGGGAGGATCGCAAGTTCAAGTCGGATTCCTTTCGGGAAGCGATCATGGCTTGGTCGCCGGCGGCTCTTCCGAGCCGGTCAGGCGGAAGATCTTGCCGGTGCCGTCCTTCACCTCGGCCTTGCCGTTCTTGATCACCACCTGGCCGAAATCGAGGACGTACATCGCGCCGTCGGGGCCGAACTTGACGTCGATCGGGCGCTCCAGGGCGTTGACGACTGCCTGCCCCGATTCATTGCGGAGTTTGCTGGCCGGGAGGTCCTTGGTGTTGCGGATGAAGTCCTCGACCTTGCGGGAGTCGAGGTTGACGCGCGCGACCTTGTAGCCGGTGGGGCCGATGATGGGGCGGCCGGTGGTGGCGAAAGGGGCGCGGTCGCCGAAGAGGGCGACGATGGCGTCGCCGCGGTATTTTCTAAAGGCTGGTGAGGCGGGGGCAAAATCGAACTTGCTGGCGCCCGCCAGGGCGCGGAAGGAGCCGAAGAAGAGCGGGCCGGCGGAGGGTGGGATCAAGCGGCTGGCGGCGTGATCGATCAGGAAGCGGACGTTGGGATAGCCGTAGCGAATCGCCAGGTCGCGCGGGGGTTGGAATTGCTCTTCGGTGATCGGGCGCAGATCGGCGGAGAAGTCCGGCCAGCCGTACCACGCCTCGCCGCCCACCATCTTAAGAAACGTATCCGGATCGTCCTTGACCGGCCGGGTGCCGCGAAGTTCCATCCCCTGGTTGGTGATGTAGAGGGTGCCGTACTCATTGAAGGTCAGGCCGGCGGGGTTGCGGATGCCGTGGGCTTCGACCTTGAGATCGCCGCCGCCCTGTTCGCAGGAATAGACAGCAGCGGTCGGCTTGCCGTTGGGACGCGGGATGCCGGATTGATCCGAGCTGCCGAACTTCTGGAACGGCCCGGTCACGGCGATGTCGTTGCCGCCGAAGATGCTGGCGAAGGGGTTCTTGGTATCGAAGCGAAAGCCGTTGAGCTTAAGCTCGACGTAGGGGACGTCGGAGAAATCGGGATGTCGCTTGACCCACCCGGACTGGAGGTTGTCCAAACCCACGACCCCGCTGTTGGTTGCGGCGCCAACGCCGAAGTAGAGGCGGCCGTTGGGATGGACGGCGATGTCGGTGATGCCGTAATCACCCTGGGCGGGAAGGTCGGCGACGATCGTTTTGGGCGGGGTCTTGTCGTCGTAGGAAAAGGCGGTGATGCGGCCGCGACCGTCGGCGTTGCGGTGGGTGGCGAAGATCTTCCCGCCGGTGGCGACGATGCCGCCGATCGGGCCATCCATTTTGAACCCCTTGGAGAAGAAGGGGAGGCGCTTGCCGCGCGGGTAGATGTCGAAGTAGGCGCCGTCCTTCTTGAAGCCGTAGATTTTCGGATCGTCGCCGTCGATGCCCGATTCGGCGATCAGGAGCGAGCCGTCGGCGTCGAAGGCGATGGCCGAGGGAGCGGTGAGGCCGCGAATGTATGGGCGAAATTCAAAGCCCGGCGGATATTCGACCAGCGCGCGGTCGACGGATGCCTGGTTCTTAAGGATCTCGGGATTGGTCTTGCAGCCGGTGGAGAGTAGAAGGAGGAAGGCAAAAGGCAAAAGGCAAAGGGCAAATGGGAGTGGCGACGAAATGCGGGCGGACTGGGTGACTTCCTGGGCCATGGATGAGGTAAGTTAATGGAACGGGGAAGGGGGGGCAAGCCGGGCTTGGTTCTATCATCAAGGCTGGGCGGCGCACCAACCGGTCGGGTCGGGGCGGTCCATGCCGGGCGGCAAGGTGGCTATCAGGGCGGCGACGGCGCCAGGTTCCGGCGTCACGTTGATTTCCTTGAGGACCACTTCCAAGGTCAGCGCCGTTCGCGTCCGCCAGATTTTCCGCCGTTCCTTATCGCTCAGCGGCCGGTTGAGTCGCGCGGCGGCGGCTTGGGCTACGCTCGTGCAAAGGGGCAGCCAGACCTGATCATGATAATCATCGGAAGGACGCCGCTTGTCGGCATCAAACCTGAAGTCGGAGGTCCGGCCGCGCAGCTCGCGCGCCTGGCGCAGGCCTCGTATCATGCCGATAACGATGATCGCGATGATCAAGGCCCCGAAGGGCATGGCGACGATGTAGATCATGTGCCCCTTCCCTCCATTGCCCGCTCAAGGCCGCGGCGGAATCTGCGCGGCGAACCTTGTCTTAAAGGCGTCGAGCGACTCGATCCCCTCGGGCAGTTGCGCCTCTTCGATCAGCATGACCGGGATCCCCTCGCGCACCGGATAGCGCAGGCCGCCCACCTCGGCCACGAGGAAATCGCCCTCCGGCCGCAGGGCGCTGCGGGTCAGGGGGCAGCGGAGGATCGAGACGAGGTCGGCGTCGACGGTATTGGTTTTTTCGCTGGTCATGCGGTTACATCACTCCCGGAGGCGGAGGCAGTATAAGGCGTCGCCGAGGAGGATGGAAGTCACACCGGAGGCCGTCGATCCACCCGCGCCGGCGAGCGTGGTGGCGGTGTGCAGCAGTTGGTCGGCGAGCGGGTGCGTTGCGGGATTGGCGATGAACGCGGACAAGCCCCATGGCTGATTGGTGGCGTGGTCCGGCTGGGTTTCGGCTTGGTGGAACTCGGCGTTGCGCGCGACTGCCGCGGTGGCGGCGGCGTCGCCGCACTGGATGGCATAACTGGAGATCGCGTGGAGCAGGACCAACTCGTGGTACCAGTGGGTTTCGGGATTGTCGCCCGGGCCAGCGGCGAGGAAGGGGCCGCGGGGGAGTTGACGGTGCGCGAATTGGTCGAAGGTCGCGGCGGCGAGAACGCGCCATGACGTGTCGTCGTAGACGATCGCGCCAATGTGGAGGGCGAGCGCGTTCCACGCGGCGTCGGTTGCCGCCGCGCCCCACGCCGCCGGAAGGGATGCGGCGGGGTCGGCGGGCCACTCGACCTGCGAGAGTTGCTCCGCAATTAATTCTGCCCACGGACGCAGGCCCGGCTTCCAAGCTGCTTGATCGTCAGTGGCAATACGCAGGGCTTGGAGGGCGGCATAGACCAGCAGCCCACGATAGGCAGGCCGGTGGTGCCCGCGCTGATCGACGACTGTATATGAACTCGGCTCGTGCGATTCCGGTCGCAGGAGCCGTCCAATCCAAGGTTGCACCGCGGATGCCCCTGCGCCGGTCAGCAAAGCGGGGAAGACGACCCCGCGCTCAACCTGAATTGTCTCGTCAGTCTCAGCCTGCGGATCAAACGTCGGCGGCGACGCCGCCAGCGCCGCTTCGATCAGCATCGCGTAGCGGGTCACTTCGTCTGCGGCGGGTGGAGGAGTCATGCCGCGGTGAAGTCTAGCAGTTCTACCCCGCAACTAGCGAAGCGAGCGTCCGGTGCCGGTGATCTCAGTCAGTTCGATCGTATGAAAGATCGTGGGGCTTAATTGCGTCCCTACGCCCAGCGGGGCGTCGACCTTCCAATCTTTGGCGGACATGTCCGAGCCGTCGGTGTCGTAGCGGGTGATCAGGTTTCCATCCAGCCACGCTTCGATGAATGTTTTGCGCACCTTGACGACGGAGGTATGGCGCTGGCCGTTGGTGGTGGAGAGGTTGCGGACGCCGGTGGCGTTTTTGTCGGCGGACTGGTTGTTGATCTGCTGGAATCCGGAGACGGTTCCCTTCCACCCGAAGAGGACCAGGCAGCAGGGGTTCTGGTGGGTGAAGATCTGGGTCATGCAGTTGTCGCCGGCGGAGCGGGTGAAGTCGACGCGGAAGTCGTATTCTTCGGGGGGTTGGTAGGCAATGTTGATGCGGGCATGATGGGTGGCGTCGCTGGAGAGTTGCGGGGCGAACTCGCCGGTGTTGAGCTTCCAGACGCCGGCCATGGTATCAACGGCGGGATCGATGAGCTTAAGGAGGTTGACTGTGCGCAACGCGGCAGGCGCGACCACGACCGGCGGTTCGGCCGAGATTGAAGCGGATGCCACCGTTGCGGGCGAAAGCGCCGGCGCAGTCACAGGGGATGGCGACGGAGACGGCGTCGCGGACGCAACCGTTGGCGGATTAGCGGGTGATCGGGTGGGCGGACCGGGTCGATTCATTATCACGATGACGGCGACGACGACCGCGACCGCGACGCCTCCAACCGCAGCCCACAGCCGCACCGAGGGGCGCGACGCGAGCGCCTGCGCCGGTGCGGGCGTGGCGGGATCGGCAATGACGCCATCCGCCGCGGTCATTCGGTTGCGGCCCGACGCGTTGCGGATGCCGGGCGTAGATGGCGACGGGCCGGGTTCGGGATCGGGAACCCAGGCAGACGACGAGGCGACCAAAGCCATCGCTTCTTCGGGACCGGCCGGTCGGGAGGACGGCCGACTTGAGGCGGTGGTGGTGGATCGCGGCCGGGTGGCGCTGCTATGAGGCTGGGGAGAAGGCACTGCGCGCAGGTCTGGGACGAGCAGTGCGCCGCAGGTCGGGCATTTGGGCGTGCGGGTGGGCTCCTTCTTGGAGCGGTAGGACTGAGCACAGGTGACGCACTTCCATGAATGAGACGTCATGGACGGGCTCCTTCAATGACGGGCAGCCGCTGAGAAGGGTCGTGGGCGACTTGGTTGACCGCAGCGGCTGCTAAACGACTTACGAGACGAATCGATTTGCAGTTCTAAATTAGCCGCCTCGCGCATTGATAGCAACCCGTCATTTCATCGGCGGATGAGCTCATACCAGAGGGTGGGGGAGTCGCCGAGGATGAGGGTTCGGGCGGTAGTGGAGAACTCTTTGAGCGGTTTACCCGCGCCGTCGAGCGGGCGGACGGTGTAGTCGTGCGGGAGGTGGAGGGTGGCATGGACGACCTCGATGCGCGGCGGAGCCTTGCCCCAGTTGTTGCCGAGCGTGGTACGCTTATCGTTCCATTGCTGGCCGGGGTTTTCGCACCGGGCGGTGGCGCAGAGGAGGAGTCGGTCGGCGTCGGCGAGCGACTTGGTGGGGTCTGCGGGGATCAGGATGAGCGAGGCAAAGGGGGTTTCCAGTTTTTCGATCTGGATGTCGCCGAGCGGGATGGGGAGGGGGCCGGCGGCGAAGCCGACGAAGATGGCGGCGTGGCGGTCGGCGAGGGTGAAGCGGCCGGTGCCGGGGGTGGTGGCGGTCCAGTGGATGCGGTCTTCGTCCGGCCCGATGGTGAATCGAACGTGTGATGGATCAATGCACTCCAAGCGCCGGGTCAGGGCGACTTGCCAGGTTAGACCGGCGCTGGTGGCGAACTTCCACATGTCGTGATAGCTGACGCCGGCATTGGGCAGGATGGCGGTGCGATCGAGCCTGAGCGAGGAACTCAGGCTAGCCTCCGGCACGCTTTCGCTGGTGAAGATGCGCGCGGCCAGTGGCATCGCGGCCATTTTCGGCCAGTTGCCTTCGATGTCGAAGAAGCTGCCGGTGTGGTCCTTTTCGAACTGATTGTTGTGGCTGTAGGCGAAGAGGAAGACAGCATCCCAATCCTGCAGGGCGGCATAAGTGGCAATCAGCGGGATGCACTCCGCCTGCCATTCGTTGGGTGCGCTATGGTTGTATTCGGTGACGGTTAAGGGCTTGCCGGCGACGCGGGTGGCGGCTAGGCCCCAGAGCGGCGAGCTGGCGGGGTTGTCGATCATCGGCTGGTTCTTGATGGTCCAATTGGTGGCGCTCCAGGAGCGGCCGGGGAATTGCGGGTGATCCCAGTAGGCGTGGGCGTCTACGAAATCCATCTTCGATTGGCTCAGGGTGCCAAGGGGCCCCAGGCCGATCGTGCCGGTGACCGGGGCCTGAAGCTTGAGGTCGTCGCGAAGGTAGTTTTTGAAATCGACGAAGTATTTCTCATCGGTCTGCTGGAGGAAGTCGTACCAGTCGGCGCGGCGGGCGGGAGTCCAGGAACTGCCGGGGCGGTAGCGGTTGACGGTGCCTTTCGCAGCGCTTTCGTTCAGGGCGTCGAGACCGGTTTGGCCGCCGGTCTGGAGCGTGATGTGGCCGAGGTAGATCGTGCCAACTTCTGCGCCCAGCGCGAAGGAGATCCGTGCGTTGTCGTCATCAGCCGTTGCGACGAAGCCGTAGTACTGGTCCGTATCGTCTGGGTAGAGCTTGACGGGCGTGGCAAGCCCGAGATTTTGCCACGGTTCGTGGGCCTGGCCGATGCTGGCGGTGATTTGTTTGGGCCCGTCGGTGCGGGCGCGGAAGCTGAGCGTGTAGAACTGGCCTTTCTTCAGCTTTAGACCGGCCTGGCTGAACTGAAGATGCCAACTCGTGCCGTCAACGGCGCTGACCTTGATCTGCGCCAGCGGGATGTGATCCGAGGGGACGCGCGTGAGCGCCATCTTCGCGGTGCCGTGCTGCTCGATGGTGTAGGGGCTGCCGTTCTGATTGAGGGAGGCGAGGCCTGGGTCGCGAACGAGGTTGGGGCCGCGCGGTTCTGCGCCGGTGTTCCAGACGGCGGCGAGCGATTGTTGCGTCGTATACTTTTTAACGAGCCATTCATTCCAGAGCTTTTGCAGGATGCCGGCGTATGGTTCGGGAAGATTCGCCAGGCCCGCTTCGCCGCTCCAGAGGAAGAGCGTGTTCTCGTTGTTGATCTCGACCATGCAGACGGCGGGCTCGGACGTGTAAGGCTGGCCCGTGTACTTGTTGACGTGGGCGAGCAGATCCTTCGCATATTGCTTTTCGGCAGCGATCAGGTCGGGATGAAAGAGGTCGATCAGCTTGTCGTACGACTCGGTGAGCTTGTCGGCGTTGGGCCACTTGTGCGACTTGGCGTAGGCACGGGAGACGTGGAGATTGATGTTGGAGTAGACGCCTTGCTTCTTGAATGCGGCGATCAGGTAATCCAGGCGATCAAGCGCTTCGGGCGAGAGCGTTTCCAACTTTTCGTCGGCGAAGATCCCGCCGGGGAACTTCTGCATGTCCATGTGGTGGAAGCGGACGGCGTTGACGCCAAACCGTGCGAGGCGGACGGCGACCTGGTCGGCTTGATCGTGCGTGGGGAAGCAGGCGGAGAAGGCGAAGTTAACGCCCCAGAAGCGGATGCGTTTTTCGCCGGTGTAGAAGTGACCGCCTTTGACGGTGACGGGGCCGAGACGACCGGCGGGTTTGTCGAGCAGCGCTTCGGCGGCGAACGCGCCGGGGGCATCGGGTGCGAAGGAGAAGGGAAAATCCACAAGATCTTTAGACGGCGCGGGGAGTTGGGCGGCTGCGGAAAGGGTGACGAGCGAAAACAGTGAGCTGAGAAGGAAGACGAGCGGCGGGCGGTTCATGGCGTGCCTGGTTGGAGTTGTGTTCGTTGTATCACGCGCAACAGCAGACGAGAAGTCAGCCTTTTTTCACGCAGCGCTTAACGCCGCCGCCAGCCGGGGGTATCCTCCGCGGCCATGGTCACGCCCAATTCACGTTCCGTGCCCGTTGTTCTGATTGCGATGGCGCTTACCCTCGCCTCCTGCCGCACCGACCGCGCGGAGATTCCCGGCACGCCGCAGGGTTCGTCCGCCGCAACCCTCGCCGCTGACACCGCACCCGCCGCCGGCCCCGATGAGATGCTCCGCCCCGCCGACGCGTCACTCGCCTACGGCGCCGAGGCCTACCGCCTCATCTCCCAGCCCGACGAGATCGTCTCCGTCCTTAAGAACGGCCTCACCGTCATCACCAAGCGCGTCCCCTCCCCGGTCGTCAGCGTGCGCGGCTACGTCTTCGCCGGCGGCGTCTACGAGGCGCAGTGGCTCGGCGGTGGGCTCTCGCATCTGCTTGAACACCTCGTCGCCGGCGGGTCCAACGAGCGCCGCACCGAGGAGCAGAACCGCAACCTCCTCCAGGAGATCGGCAACAACTCCAACGCCTACACCTACCCCGATCGCACAGCGTTTTTTGTCAACACGACCGCCGACAACGCCACCAAAGCCGTCGACCTCGTCACCGGCTGGATGTTGGGCGCGAAGATCACGCGGCCGGAATACGCGCGGGAATACATGGTCGTGCAGCGTGAACTCGAAAAGGATAAGGGCGTAGCCGACTGGGTCTTCTACGATCTG
>JAQGHM010000314.1 GCA_028291615.1 Phycisphaerales bacterium
CCGACGATCGTGCCTTCGCCACCGAAGAGACTGGTACCGCCGATGACGACGGCCGCGATGATGTTGAGTTCTGCGCCGGTGCATTCCGTGGGTTGTCCGCCGCGGGATTTGGCAGTCATCATGACACCCGCAAGGCCGGCGGTGATGCCGGCGATGACGTAGCAGAGGGTCTTGTAGCGTTCGACTTTAACGCCGCAAAGGCGCGCGGTGCGTTCGTTGGAGCCGATCGCGTAGGTGTAGCGCCCGAGGATCGTGAAGTGCAAAAGTGGAATGGCGATGAGGGCGACGAGCACGATGATCCAATCGTTGGGGCGCATCCCGAGGATCTGGCCGCTCTGGAGTTTCGCAAGCTGGTCGATCGCAGCGATGGCGGCGGGCTTCCAGGTTCGCTCATCGCGGCTGACGGGTGTGTCGTTGCAAAGGAAGAGCGTGAGGCCGCGAATGGCGCCGAGCGTCGCCAGCGTCGCGACGAACGGCGGGAGGCCAAGTCGGGTGATGAGCGTGCCGTTGAGGAAGCCGACGCCTGCGCCCACGGCGATGCCAAACATGGCAGCGACGATCGCTGGCATCGGAGCGTAGACTGTTCCGGCAAGCCCAATCCAAGCGAGCGCCGCGACGATGCCGAGGATGGCGGCGAAGACGACCGAGAGTCGAACCGCGCTGGCGGGCCGGCGTCCGGCGTCGATCAGGCGGGCGGCGATGCAAATGCCCGCCAGCAGGGCGACGCTGAGACCAATCGCGATGGTCGTCCCGGCGCTGCGGGCGGGGAAGGTCCCGCCGCGGATTGCCAGTGCGCAGCAGATGGAGGCAAGCGCCATGGTCGATCCGACGGAGAGGTCGATGCCGGCCGTGATGATGACGAAGGTCATGCCCATGGCCGCGACGGCGTAGTAGGAATTGTAGAGGAGGAAGTTGTCGAGCGTTCGGAAGGTGAGGAACGAATCGGGCTTCCAGATTCCAAAGATGGCGACGACGACGATCACGCCGATGAGCGGGCCCAGGATTGAGGTGAGCGCTCGGGCGAAGGTGGGCGGGAGAATTGCTGATCGGGGCCTGACCGATTGATAATCGAGCGGTGGGGAAGTGGGGAGTTGCTGGGACATGGAGGAGGAGTTGCTAGTTGCTTGTTGTTAATGACGCGTCGCCGACGGCCAGGTGCATGACTTTTTCCGGCGTTAGCTCGTTCACGTCGTACGCCGGTGATAGCACGCCGCGGCACATGACGGCGATGCGGTCGCAGGTTCCAAAGAGCTCGGGAAGATAGGAGCTGATCATGACGACGGCCTTGCCTTCGGCGGCGAGTTGGCCGATGGCGCGGTAGAGATCGACCTTCGCGCCGACGTCGATGCCGCGCGTGGGTTCGTCGAGGAGGAGGACGTCGGCGCGGGTGTAGAGGAGGCGCGCGAGGGCGACCTTCTGCTGGTTGCCGCCGGAGAGGGTGGAGATTTTGTGGTCGGGGCCGGCCCATTTGATGGCGAGGGTTTTGCCGATGTCGCTTGCTTCGGTGCGCTGTGCAGCGCCATTGACGAAGCCGAATCGCGACGCCCGGCGCAGGGCGGGGAGCGTGATGTTGGCGAGGCAGGAGAGGGATTGGGCGAGACCTTCGGCCTTGCGGTCTTCGGAGAGCATGCCGACGCCGCGGCGGTTCCAGTCGCGCGGGGAGAAGTGTTCGATGGAGACGCCGTTAAGCGTCGCCGTGCCGCCGGCGCGGGGACCGAGGCCGAAGAGGGTGCGGAAGGATTCGGTGCGTCCCGCGCCGACCAGGCCGGCGATGCCGAGGATCTCGCCGCGGTGGAGCGTGAGGGAAACGCGTCGCGGTGCGTCGCGTCCGGCGAGATCGCGGACATCGAGAAGCGGCTGGCCGATCGTATGGGGCGTGCGCGGGTACATCTCGTTGACCTCGCGGCCGACCATGGATTTGATGATCGTTTGGCGGGTGAAGATCGAAGGATGAATGGTGAAGGATGAAGGATGAATCGGAGAAGAAACCGTCCCCGTCCCGGTTTTCTCCGGAGGCAAAACCGTCCCCGTCCCGTTTTTTTTCTCTTCGCGGGCGATTGTTCCCGTGGTGATGGTTTTGCCATCGCGGATGATCGTGAGACGATCCGCGATTTGTTCGAGTTCCTCCAGGAAGTGACTGATGTAGACGACGCTGATGCCGTGCTGGCGGAGTTGGCGGATGATGGTGAAGAGGCGCTGGACCTCGTCGGTAGCGAGAGCGCTGGTCGGTTCGTCCATGATGATCAGGCGCGCGTCGCTGAGGATGGCGCGGGCGATCTCGATCATCTGCTGGTCGGCGACGCCCAGGTCGCCGACGCGCGTCTCCAGCGGGACGCGGAGGTTGAGGCGCGCCAGCGCGGCGTGACACGCGTCGCGCTCGTCGGAAGCGACTGTGCTGGCGAGCAGGAGGCCGCCGATGCGGCGCTCGCGACCGAGGAGCAGGTTGGCTTGCACGGAGAGGTGCGGCGCGAGGTTGAACTCCTGGTAAATCATCGCGATGCCCATGCGCAGGCTGTCGAGCGGCTGGCGCGGCGCGAACGGGAGGCCGCGGAACGTGATGGTCCCGGCGTCGGCGATTTCGGCGCCGGCGAGGATCTTCATCAGCGTGCTCTTGCCCGCGCCGTTTTCACCGACCAGGGCGTGGACTTCGCCGGTTGCGACGTCGAGCGAGACGTCCGCGAGAGCGACGGTCGTACCGAAGCGCTTGGCAATGTGCTCCATCCGGAGCAGGGTGGATGGTGGGGCGGGCGCGGCCGTCATTTCTTCCCGATCTGGGTGGCGGCGGCAGGGGCGCGGAAGGGCCACCAGATCATGCGCGCGGTCAGCGCGCGGGTAGGGTCGGTCATGCGCTGCGCCAGCGTATGTCCGTCCCGCTGTACGCGCACCGTGTACTCGCCGGGCGGGACGTGGAAGCGGATCAGCATGTGATCGGCCTCGTTGAGTTCTCGCGCCAGGCCTTGCGCTGGCAGGCCGCCGCCGGTCACCTCGACCGTCGCCCCTTTCCACTCGTCAGGGGCCCAGACGACGATCGTCGTCTGATAGTCGTCGGCCTTGTACCACTTGTAATAGAGCAGCGAGATCGCCAGCAGGGTGATGAAGACGGTCGCGGCGATCCCAAATGCGACCACCCACCCTCGCATGCCCGCGGAACGCGGGGCGGGCGGCGGCTCAGCGGTTGGCGGCGGGACGGCGGGCGACGCAGGCGGCTGGGCGGAAAACGATGTCGGCGAGTCGGCCGCGACCGGCACTTCAAACGAGCCGGACGGGGGCGGGACGTCGGGTTGTGCGGGGGGGGGCGCCATCGGGATTACGGCGGTCTTCGGCGGCGGCGGCGCATCACGCCGGATCGCGCGGACTTCTATTCCAGTGTCGGACGCAGCAACTGCTGAATCTCCGGCTTGTTCTTGTTCTCCTGGGTCACCAGCACCGGCGCGATCGGTTGTTCCTTAGCGACGGTCTGGCCTCGGATCGCCGCCACCGCGGCCTTTACCGAGAGGTAACCCATCTGCACGGGGTCCTGCAGCACCAAAGCGTGAATCGTGCCCTTGTCCAGCGCATCGACCAGTTCGGCGCTGGAATCAAACCCGACGAACTTTACCTGCCCGAGTTTCTTCGCCTGCTCCAGCGCGCCCAGTGCGCCGCGGGTGGTCGATTCGTTCGAGCCGTACACCGCGTTGATGCCCGGATGGGCCTGCAGCATGTTGCTCATCAGCTTCGATGCCTCATCACCGGTGCTGCCGGCAAACTGATCTTCGTAAAGTTTGATGTCCGGCCGCGCCTTCTTGACGACGTCGAGGAAGCCTTTCTCTCGATCGAGCGTGCTCGCCGATCCTGCCTGATAGCGAATCAGCGCCAGCTCGACGTTCTTCGCGCCCTCGATGAGTTTGACCATCTGCTCGCCAGCCAGTTGCCCGCCCTTGTAGTTGTCGGTGGCGACGAAGGCGTTGTAATCCTTGAAGTCGGATCCAGAATCGAAGACGACGACAGGCATCTTCTTCTTCGCGTTCTCCATTGATGTGGTCAGCGCGGTCTTATCGACCGGTGCGACCACCAGCGCATTGACGCCGCGATTGATCATGTCGCCGATGATGCGGTCTTGAGTATTGATTTCCTTCTCATCCGGCGGGCCGTCCCACTTGATGGCGACGCCGAGCTCCTTACCCGCGCGGTCCGCGCCGGCCTTGACGGATTTCCAGAAGACGTGCGTGGTGCCCTTGGGGATCACGCCGATCGTCACCGTGGAGGAGGATCTGCTCCTGTCGCATGCGATACCCAGCAGCAGCAGCGTCGCACAGCACGTCAGGGAGCAGAGCAGTCGCGCGAACATGGTTCCTCCGCGGTTGAAATCGGGTTAGGCGGATTTAACCCGCGAACGCAGATTGGGGCAAGTGTTGCCCCTGTTCCCGTCACCGCCGCGTTCTCGCCCTCGCGCGGCACTTTGCACGTTGAACCGGGCGCGAGCGTTGTGCTACCATTACCAAAAGAATCATCGCTTGATATTTTCAGGCGTCGTTCTCACATTTCACTTTTCGAAGGAGTTGCCATGACCGCGAAGCGCTATTTTCTCCCGTTCCTGCTGGCAGGCGCGTTGCTTGCAGGCTGCGATGACAAGAAGACCGAACAACCCAAGGTGGACACGTCCAAGGCTGCCACCGACATGAAGATGGACGCCCAGAAGGCGGCCGACCAGGCCAAGGCCGCCGCCAGCGATGCCGGCAAGAGCGCCACCGACGCCGCCAAGAGCGCCTCCGATGCCACCAAGGCCGCCGCGGGCAATGCGCTGGACGCCGTCAAGGCCAACACGACCGACGCGGCGAACGCCACGCGCACGCAGGCGCAAGAGTGGATGACCAAGCTCGAAGACGCCGTCAAGAACAACAAGCTCGATGAGGCCAGCACCTACCTCGACAAGCTGCAGACGATGCGCGCCAGCCTGCCGGTTGAATGGCAGGCCAAGCTCGACTCGATCCGAACGACATACGAGGCCGCCAAGGCCAAGGCCGCGGTTCCCGGATTGAATAAGTAGCCATCCGCTACGAATCCAATTGAGAAAGCCCCGCGGCGTCGAACGTCGCGGGGTTTCCTGTTTTCGCCAAACGTAAAGAAAAACGTTACATCCGCTGCCGCCCGCTGATCGCATCCGCCAGGATATTCCGGTTCGCATATTCGATGTTCGACCCCGCCGGCAGCCCCCGCGCGAGGCGCGTCACGCTGACGTTCGGAAACCGCGCCGCCACTTCGCCTTGAATGTAAAGCGCCGTCCCATCCCCCTCCACCGTCGGATTCGTCCCCATGATCAGCTCGCGAATTGTCCCGCCCTCCAACCGCTGCATCAGCGGTTCAATCGTCAGATCCCCCGCGTCGATGTCATCCAGCGGCCGAATCGCCCCCAGCAGCACGTGATACACGCCCCGGTAAAGCCCCGCCCCCTCCAGCGCCAGCAGGTCTTTGGGCTGCTCGACGATGCAGACCAGGCCCTGATCGCGGGCAGTATCGGAGCAGATGTCGCACGGGTCATTCTCGGTCAGATTGTAGCAGACCGAGCAATGCCTGATCCGCGTCTTTACGTCGCGGATCGCGTCCGCCAGCGCGAACGCTTCAGCCTCGTTTTCCTTCAAAAGGTGAAACGCAATGCGCTCCGCCGACCGCATGCCGATGCCCGGCAGCCGCGCGAATTGGTTCATGAGATTTTGAATCACCTGGGTGTGCGATGCCATGGGAGGAATTATAGGCAACGCCGTCCCCACGCAAGGCCGCCGTATTGCACTTACTTGGGGAGCTCGCTCAGATAACGCTGAAGCAGAGTTGCCTGCTCGATTTGGCCCTTCGATTTCGCAGCCTCGGCCGCGCCGGCGCACGCCTCCACCGTCATCGCCCCGTCGATCTTCGCCGCCCTCCCGCGCGCCACAGTTACTTCAGCTTCGTTCAACAACGTCCCCGTCGTCCCCGACGCCATCAGGTTCGTCGTATTCTGCCGATGTGGCAAGCCCAGCCCATGCCCCAGCTCATGCGCCGTCACGCGCGGAAGCGGTTCGTCGATCCCGCCCTCCACCTTCCGCAGCGCCGCCGTCTCTTTCACGAAGCAAACGTTCTGCCCGAGGTAAACGCCATTGGGCGGCAGCTCGTGCACGTAGTAAACGTGCAACCCCGGCCGCCCCCGCGTCGCCGCCGGCGCGAGCATGCGGTAGATCGAAAGCATCGCCGCCCCGTCCGGGGCCGAGCGCTTCTCTTCAAACGCGACGACGTTCTCCGCCTCCTCGTGCAGCACCGAATCGAGACAAAAATGGATCCCCGCCTTATGCCACACGCCGTTGACCTTGCCGACGATCCGCGCGATGTCCGCGTCGGTCAGCTTGCAGTCCACATTCGCCCGATCCTTGCAGGAGAGCACGTGGACGTTCAGCGGCACGAGCAGAAATGCCTCCCGCTTCGGCTGATCAACCGCGGCAGGCGAAAGTGCATCACCTAAGCCCGTTGAGGCCAGCCCAAGAAGCACCGCCGCAAAGAGGAGACGACTACGCATGATGCTGCGATTGTCAGACGGTCAGCGACCCCGTGGCAAGCAATATCCGCCGCCGGCCTACTTCGGATGCGCCGCCAGCCACTTCTTTGCCTTGTCGTCCTCCTCGGCGGCGGCCTTCTTGTACCACGTGCGCGCCGCCGCGAGATCTTTCGTGACGCCCAACCCCTGCTCGTAATGCTCGGCAATCAGGCGCATCGCTTGGCTGCTCTTGGCCTCGGCGCCCTTTTGATACCACGCCATTGCCTGCTCCGGGTCCTTCGCGACGCCCGTCCCCGCGTCGTAATGCTCCCCGATGGCGACCATCGCCGACTCGCTTTCCGCCTCGGCGCCCTTGTGATACCACGCCAGCGCCTGGGGGACGTCCTGCGCGACGCCGTGACCCGCGTCGTACATCGTGCCTATCCGGAACATCCCCTCCCCTTCGCCGGCGTCGACCGCTTTTTGATACCACGCAAGCGCCTGGGCGTAATCCGCGCGCACGCCGTCGGTACCGTCGTACATCCGGCCCAGCCGAACCAGCGACTGCGTATCGCCCGCGTCGATCGCCTTGTGAAACCACGCGATCGCCTGCGCCGGGTCCTTCCGCACACCGGCGCCGTCCCGGTGCGCGATGCCCAGTTTCCGCATGCAGTCTTCATCGCCCAGGTCAGCCCCGCGCCGGTAAAACGCCGCCGCCTTGATCGGATCCTTCGGAGCGCCGCCCAACCCCTTGGCATGATAGTTGCCCAGCCAGTACTCTGCAGCCGCGCAGCCGTCACCCGTTGCAACGGCTTGGCGATACCATTTCAGCGCCTCGACGTCGTTCTTCTCCACCCCGTGCCCGAGCCGACAGACGTCGCCCATATGCCGGCAGGCGTCGGCGTCACCGTCGGCGACGCCGCGCTTGTAATATTCGATCGCCCGCCCGTAATGCTGCTCGATGCCCTTACCGCGCTCGTGCATCACCCCCAGCGACGTCGCCGCCGCCCCCGATCCATGCTCGCTCGCCTTCTGGTACCACTCCATCGCCTTGCCGCGGTCCGCCGCAACCCCTTGTCCCTTCTCATAGAGGAGGCCGATGTTCCGCATCGCGCTGTACTCGTCGGCCTCGTTGGCGGCCTTGAGGTAATGCTCCATTGCTTTCGCGTAGTCCTGCTTCACCCCGCGCCCTTCGGCATACGCCACCCCCAGATCGGTGTAGGTCGTCAGGTTCCCCGCGGCGATCGCCTTGCGGTACCATTCGACCGCCTTGCCGTTATCCACCGGCACGCCCTGCCCCCACCAGTACATGCTCCCAATCGAATTCATCCCCTCGCCATATCCGTATCCGGCGCACTTCTCAAAACACGCCATGGCCCGGGCGTAATCGATCTTGACGCCCTGGCCGTAGCGGTACATTACCCCGATTCGCCACATTGCCGCGAAATACCCCGCCTCGGCGCCCTGCTGATACCAATTCAGAGCTTGGCCGTAATCCCGCGCTACGCCGCGCCCAAAGTAATAAAGTTCCCCGAGATCCACGGTCGCGGCGACTTTGCCCCCCGCAACAGCCTGACGCGAGTACTTCAGCGCCTCAGCGTAGTCCTTCATAGCCCCATTGAGCGCGTACTGGTAGTAGTACCCCAATTTCCGGGCCGCACCCGCATCCCCGCGCTGCGCCGCCGCGCGCAACTCCCCGAGCGGCTTCATCGGCTTGGCCAGCGGGTCGTCCGATTCTGATTTTCCAGGGGCCGCCAGCGAACTGCTGATCCAACTGAGCACCAGGAGAACAGGAACGACGCGGGTCACGCCTTTCATGAGATCGTCCTTCCCGTCGCCAAAAAAGCAGAACCGTCGAATCAAGCTCGACGGTCCGTGTCACGCCGAATTGTCATGCGACGTTAATGTTAGCTCGCCGCCCGCGCCGCCGTCTTGCGGCTGGTCTCCACGTATTCCCCCAGCGTCCGGAACTTCTCGTACCGCCGCTCCAGCAGGTTCTCCACCTTCGTCCGCTTCAAATCCCGTAGCGTCTTGGCCAGGTACTGCTCCAGGCTATGAGCCGCCGCATGCGGGTCGCGATGCGCGCCGCCCAGCGGTTCGGGGACGACCGAGTCGATCACGCCCAGCTTGATCAGGTGCTTGCTGGTCAGCTTGAGGGCTTCGGCGGCGTCGGGGGCGTTCTCGCTTCCCTTCCACAGGATACCGCTGCACCCCTCTGGCGATATCACGCTGTACCACGCGAACTCCAGCATCGCTACCCGGTCCGCGACGGCCAACCCCAGCGCTCCCCCGCTGCCACCTTCGCCGGTGATGACGGTGATGATCGGCGTCTTCAGCCGGCTCATTTCCATCAGGTTGCGTGCGATCGATTCTGCTTGGCCGCGCTCTTCTGCGCCGATGCCTGGGTACGCCCCTGCGGTATCCACCAGACAAACGACCGGCAGGCCATATTTCTCAGCCAACTTCATGCAACGCAACGCTTTACGATAGCCTTCGGGGTGAGCGAGGCCGAAGTAACATTCGATCTTTTCCTTGGTATCCCGGCCTTTGTGCGTGCCGATCAGCATGACCTTATGGCCGGCCATTCTCGCCAGGCCGCACTTAATCGCCTTGTCCTCGCCGAAGTGGCGGTCGCCGTGCAACTCGCGGAAATCGCGGCAGATCATTTCGACCAAATCCCGGAAGAGCGGCCTCTGCGGGTGGCGGGCGACCTGCACGGTTTCCCAGGCGGAAAGGTTCTCGTAGGTCTTGCGGAGGAGCGAGGTGTAGTTGCTGCGGAGGTGGCGGAGTTCCTTGGTGTAATCGACGTGTTTTTGGGCCTGAAGAGCTTCGAGTTCCTGGATCTGACTTTCGAGGCGGGCGAGGGGCTTTTCAAACTCCAGCACGTGGCGCGGCGACGATTTCTGAGGCGCGCCCGGAATCGACGCGTAAATCGGCTTGTCGAGGGCAGCCGACGGCGAGAGTGTTATTTCAGCCATAGTGTTCAACCTGCAATGCAAACCGGATAGGTTAGACGCTGGGGGATATCAGTTCAAGCCTCTTTGAAACTCGCAACCGTCGATGTACAACGGTCGAGCGGTAACGCGTCTGGTACATATTGCTGCGGGCCTGTCAAAGATTATCGGACCATGCAATTGCATCGCTTGAGCATCATCGGTGTCGGGCTGCTGGGGGGGTCAATCGGCATGGCTGTGAAATCGGCTATAACTGGTTGTGAAGTAGTCGGTTATGGTCATCGGAAAGAAACCTTGGAGCGGGCTGTGCAGGTGGGGGCCATTGACCGGGGAACGGGGGATTTGAAGAGCGCCGTAACCGAGGCGGACCTGGTCATTCTTTGTACGCCCGTGGGGCTGCTGGCGGAGATGCTGAGGGGGATATCAGGTTTCCTGCGACCGGGTGCGATCGTGACGGATGTAGGGAGCACGAAGGCGTCGGTAGCGTCCGCTGCTATCGAAATGTTGCCTGACGGGGTGGAATTTGTCGGTAGTCATCCGATGGCCGGCAGCGAGAAGCGAGGCGTGGAGTTTGCGCGGGCGGACTTATTCAGAAATTCGCTCTGCATCGTGACGCCGAGCGACTCGACGCCCTCCACCGCAGTCGAGGATGTCGAAGGATTTTGGCGGATGCTGGGGATGCACACCTGCCGGATGACGCCCGCGGATCATGACCGGGCGCTGGCGGAGGTGAGTCATCTGCCTCACGCGCTGGCGGCCGCTTTAGTGACGATGCAGTCGCCCGAGGCGATGAAGTTGGCGGGAAAAGGTTTCCTGGATACGACACGGATCGCCGGCGGGGACGGCGGGCTCTGGCGGGATATTTTCCTGGACAACGCGCCCAATCTGAAGAACGCGATCGCCAAGATCCGAGGTCAACTCGACGCGCTCGAAAAGATGATGGAACCGGGCAAGGCCGAGGACCTGCGAAGT
>JAQGHM010000326.1 GCA_028291615.1 Phycisphaerales bacterium
GCCAGGCCGTCCTGCGGATCGTCCGCGGTGCGCACTTCGTACCCCTCGCGCGAGAGGAACTGCGACAGCGACTGCAGGATGATCCGATCCTCGTCGAGGATCAGCAGGCGGGGCTTTGCAGGCGTATGGGCTTTTAGCATGTTTGACGTTCGCGGGTGCGTGTGACCAATAAGAACAACAAACGCGCCATTGCCGGCATGCTCACGATGCGTGGCGGCAACGCGCGTTCCCTTTTTGCATCGGCAAAACCGGGTGTTGAGCAAAATCAACGCCGCAGAATTTCCGGCCGGCGGTTGGAGTCGACGCGGGCGGGGAGTAATATCGGACCTGACCATCGCCGGCGCCGGACAGACAAGGCCCGGTCGCCCGTGCCAGCAAAATGGAGTGATCGCATGCGAGTTGGAGTTCCCAAGGAGATCAAGTCGGACGAATACCGGGTCGCCATGATGCCGGTGGGCGCGGAGACGCTCACCAAGGCCGGGCACGAGGTACTGGTCGAGGCGCACGCGGGCGTCGGCAGCGGCTTTCCCGACGAAGACTACGCCAAGGCGGGCGCGAAGATCGTCGCGACGGCGGCGGAGGTCTTCGAACATTCGGAACTCATCGTAAAGGTAAAAGAACCGCAACCGGCCGAGATCGGCATGTTCCGCCCGGGGCAGATCGTCTTCACCTATTTCCATTTCGCAGCGTCGCAGGAACTGACGCAGGCGTGCCTCGAAAGCGGCATCGTCGCGATCGCCTACGAGACGATTAAGGACAAGAAGGGCTCGCTCCCGCTGCTCACGCCGATGAGCGAGATCGCCGGCAAGATGAGCATCCAGGAAGGTGCTAAATATCTCGAAAAACCAATGATGGGCCGCGGCATCCTGCTCGGCGGCGTGCCGGGCGTCGCGCCGGCGCACGTGGTCGTCCTGGGCGGCGGCATCGTCGGCACCAACGCGGCGAAAGTCGCCGCCGGCCTCGGCGCCAACGTCATGATCATGGACATCAACCTCGATCGCCTGCGCTACCTGGACGACGTGATGCCCGCCAACGTCCACACGCTCTACAGCGATGCCCACACGGTCCGCGAGCAGATCCGCCAGGCCGATCTGGTCGTCGGCGCGGTCCTGATTCCGGGCGCTAAAGCCCCGCGCCTGGTTACGCGGCAGGACCTGGTATCGATGAAAAATGGCGCGGTGATCGTCGATGTCGCCATCGACCAAGGCGGCTGCATCGAAACCGCCCGACCCACCACGCACGCCAGCCCGACCTACGTCGTCGAAGGGGTCGTCCACTACTGCGTAACGAACATGCCCGGCGCCGTCGGCCGAACCTCAACCATCGCGCTCTGCAACGCCACACTCCCTTACGCCCTGAAGATCGCGAACAAGGGATACGAGAAGGCGGCGGCGGAAGATGTCGGATTCGCCGAGGGGATCAACCTGGTCAATTCCCGGGTGACGAACCCGGCCGTCGCCGAATCGCTGCATTTGCAGTGCCAACCGCTGCGCAGCAAGGGCGCGGCGTAGACCACTTATAGCGAAGCCCGCAGCTCAACGCGGGCCGGCGCATTCATCTTGAGCAATCTCAGTGTCGCCCGCCCGCACTGCGTCGTCGCGACAATCAACGGCCCGCGTAGCTCGAAATGATTAACCCACTCATCGCGCCTGGGATGGAATAGCATCACGATCTGCAACGTTTCCGGATCGATCGCCGTCAGGTTCGTGCCCTTATGAAGATTGCAGTGGTGGCAAGCCCAGGCGAGATTTTCAGGCCCGTCACCGCCACCGTGCTGGCGTGCCGTAATATGTTCCAGATGGAACGTGTAGTAAGGATCTTCATCCTCCTGAATCCGACAATACTCACAGCGTTGGCCCGCGCGAGTGCGAACGAGATTTCGCATCCCCGCTTCCATAATGCCGCGGTCTGCCCGGAAATTAATCGCCGCGCCTTCGCCTGGAGCACCGCGATCAGGCTGCCCGCGACGACGTACACCTCATATTCCGCACGTTCGTCCGGCGAGAGCTCCCCGTTGTTGCACTTCTCAGCCAGTTCGTCGATCCGTCGTTGGGCCGATGGATTGGCGCGCAGATCGACTACGCGCCGCGCCACTTCCGGCGTCAGACAACGGCTGAGTGGATCAAGAATTTGATCCAGCAGTTCGCTTTGAACCTCCGGTTCCATGATTCAGAGTATAGCATACGCCATGTCGTAGGCGAGCCGATAACAGACGCCGATCTTCCGTTGCCCAGTCTGCTCCGAACCGTCTACAATCTCCATCACGCGAGCGAGAGGAAATCAATGCCCACCACCGACCGAATGCAAAAACTCCAGACCATGCTCGAAAAGGACGCGGCCGACCCGTTCCTCCTCTTCGCCATGGGCATGGAACACAAGAAGGTCGGCAACACCGCCGATGCCGTCACCTGGTTCCGCAAGACGCTCGAAAAAGATCCCGGCTATTGTGTCGCCTACCACCAGGCCGCGCTCGCGTACGAAGACGGTGGCGATGTCGAAGCTGCAAAGCGCACCTATCACGAAGGCATCGCCGCCGCGCGCAAAAAGGGTGACAACCACGCCGCGGACGAGATGCAGGCCGCCCTCTCAATGATCGAGTAACCGCACAGGCGTCGCTCACTTCAGTGAGGCACGTCTTCAAGCATGATCGACAGCGTCAAACAATATCTCAAAGCCCCAGAGTGGCGAAAGCAGCACCGCTGGCGCCGCGCGATCTGGCACATGATGTCCAGCGTCGGCCTCACCGGTGTCCACGCGCTGCCGCTCAACCGCCGCTGGGTCGACATCCACTATCGCAAGATGTCCATGACCGGCCTCGACCCCGCCTTCAACGGAAAGAAAATCGTCCAGATCTCCGACCTCCACTACAGCCCCGTCGTCTGGGCACGCTACCTGCTCCAGTACGTCAAGTGGGTCAATGAGCTCGAACCCGACCTGGTCGTCGTCACCGGCGATCTCATCACCGGCGGTTACCGCTTCGCCCACCGCATCGCCACCATCCTCTCCCACCTCAAGCCGAAGTACGGCGTCATCAATACCTTCGGCAACCATGACTACAGCATCTACGGCAAGAACAACTCGATCGAAGGCTCGCGCCGCGCGGATTACCTGGAAAAATGTCTCCGCGACCGCGGCCTCGCCGTGCTGCGCAATGAGACGTTCGAGTGGCACGTCGAAGGCGCAACGCGCCCGCTGGCGATCGTCGGCCTGGACGATGAATGGTCCGACCACATCGACCCGCACACGGCCTGGCAGGGGGTCGATCCCAATCTTCCGATCCTCTGCCTCAACCACAATCCCGCCAACTGCGTCGAGCTGATGGAGTGGCCATGGCAGTGGATGCTCGCCGGCCACACGCACGGCCGGCAGGTCGCCACCTCGCGATTCGGCCGCGCCTTCTACCCCCACCGCTTTCGCGAGTACACGCATGGCTACTACAACGTAAAGGGACGGCACCTTTACGTGAACAGGGGGCTCTCGTACGGCCAGCGCGTCCTGCACTGGTGTCGGCCGGAGATCACGGTCTTCAAGCTCGAAGCGGAAAGCCGCGAGAACAATCTGGTCTAACGGGTTGTGCTTGAACGTTTAGCGGCGGCCCGAAGGGCCGCTTTTCTCGACCGCTATTGCGTCCCGCCTCCTTTTCCCTACCCTTACCGCCGATGCGCACCCAGTACGACGCCGACGACGTGAAGCGGGCGATTGCCGCCCTCGTCGATCAGATCGCCGTCACGTTCTCACACGACAAACCCCTCGGCATCATCGGCATCCGCACCCGCGGCGAAGTGCTGGCCCAGCGATTGACGCAACTGCTCAAGGCCCGTGGTTTCGCCCGCATCGAGCGCGGCACGCTCGATATCACCCTCTATCGCGACGACCTCTCGGAGATCGGCCCAAAGCCGCTCGTTCGCCCGACGGCCGTCGATTTCGACCTCGCCGGCATGCCGATCCTGCTGGTCGATGACGTCCTGTTCACCGGTCGCTCGATCCGCGCCGCCCTCACCGCGCTGGCCGACTTCGGCCGCCCCGCCGTCATCCGCCTGCTTGTCCTGGCCGATCGCGGCGGGCGCGAGCTGCCGATCCAAGCCGATCTCGTCGGCCTCACGCTCAAGGACGTCCCCCGCGAGCATCGCGTCAACGTCCGCTTGAAGGAAACCGACCAGGTCGATGAGATCGTCGTTGAGCCAAGGAACACTTAACCCCCCCCGGTGGCCGCCGCATGACCCTCGCATCCGACGACAAACCGCGCTGGACCCGCAAGCACCTCCTCAGCCTCGAAGAGCTGAGCGCCGACGAGATCCGCGTCATCCTCGACCAGGCCGACGCGTTTAAGGAAGTCTCCACGCGCTCGATCAAGAAGGTGCCCGCCTTGCGCGGCCGCGTCGTCGTCAACGCCTTTTTCGAAGATTCCACCCGCACCCGCACCAGCTTTGCCCTTGCCGCCCAGCGCCTCAGCGCTGACGTGATCGACTTCTCCGAAAAAACCAGCAGCACCAACAAGGGCGAGACGCTGATCGATACCGCCCGCAACATCGAAGCCATGGGCGTCGATGTGATCGTCGTCCGCCACGGCGCCGCCGGCTCGGCGCATTACCTAGCGCGCACGGTAAAGTGCAGCGTCGTCAACGCCGGCGACGGCGCTCACGAACATCCCACCCAAGGCCTGCTGGACGTCTACACCATGCGCGAGCGCTTCGGAAAAATCGAAGGGCTCAAGGTCGCGATCGTCGGCGACATCGCCAACAGCCGCGTTGCCCGCTCCAATCTCTGGGCCCTGAACAAGCTCGGCGCAGAGGTCATCCTCGTCGGCCCCCCCACGCTCCTCTCCAGATCCTTCGAACAACTCGGCGCCCGCGTCGTCCACGACTTCGACTCGATCATCGGCGAGGTCGATGTCATCAACATGCTCCGCGTCCAGTTCGAGCGCGTGAAGAGCAGCCAATTCCCCAGCGTCCGCGAATTCACCCGCCTCTTTGGCCTCACCTGGGACCGCTTTCAGCGCTGCAAAAAAGACGTCTTCATCATGCACCCTGGCCCGATGAACCGCGGCATCGAAATCCAATCCGACATCGCCGACGGCCCGCAAAGTGGCATCCTGCAACAGGTGACGAACGGCCTCTCCGTGCGCATGGCCGTGCTCTATCTGGTCACGTCGCTGGGATGACCGCATGCGCGCGGAGGAATCACCGCCGGTCGCGCCCGCCCTTTTTGCTCGTCTTGGGTTTGGGCGGCTTGCGCTTGGAAAAACGCGAACGCGTTGACGCCGTCTTGGAAACCTTCGTCGCCTTCTTCGGTTTGGGAGGCTTTTGCGCGGAAGATCGCCGGCCGGGGATGTGCGCCGGCCTCGTCTGGCCGCTGGCGTCGTCGCCCAGCGTGATCGACTCCCCGTGAACCTGTTCGCCCCCCTCCGCCTTGCGCTGCTCGCGCTCGCGGACGATCAGGCGGATCGGCACCTCGGGATACGGGAGCAAATCGCGCATCCGGTTGATGATGAAACGCTCGTACGCAGCGTCGAAATAACTCGGATTATTCACGAAGATCACGATCGTCGGCGGGGCGGTTTCGATCTGCGTCGCATAATAGATCCGCGCCCGCCGGCCGCTGGGCGTGCTCGGCTGCTTCTCTTCCAGGATCTGGCGAATCGCCTGGTTCACCTTGGCCGTGGTCACGCGCTCGTTGGCCTGGTGGAAGAGATGCTGCGTGAGGTCGATCACCGACTGGACGTTCCGCCCCTCCTTCGCGGTGACGAAAGCCATCGGGGCGTAGTCGAGATGGCGCAGCTCCTGATCCAGGTAAGTGCGGTATTCTTCCATGATGTCTTCGTCGCGCAGGTCTTCGCCTCCCTTGCGCCGCTCGCGAATCATGTCTTTGGCGAGGTCCCACTTGTTGATCACGAAGATCAGTGGCTTGAAATTCGCCGAGATGTAGTTGGCGAGTTTCTTATCCGGCTCGCTGATCGGCAGCGTCGCGTCGATCAGCATCAGGACGACATGCGCCCGGCGGATCGATCGCTCGGCGCGGTGGAAACTGTAAAACTCGATGTCGTTGGTGACCATGTGGCGCATCTTGCGCACGCCCGCGGTGTCGATCACGACCAGGGCCTTGTCGTCCTTCTCGAACCGCACGTCAACGCTGTCGCGCGTGGTGCCGGGCACTTCGGAGACGATCACGCGATTGGGGTCCCCTTCGTAAAGCCCCGCGATCGCGTTCACCAGCGTGCTCTTGCCCGCGTTGCGCTTGCCGACGATTGCCACCAGCATTTCCGGCGGTGGAATCTCCTTTGGGGCCTTGGAGAGATCGACGTTCTTCGCGATCGCCTCCTTCACCTGATCCAGGTTGCGCTCCCGCAGCGCCGAGACCCCGATCGGCGTACCCAATCCCAGGCGGGCAAACTCACCCAAAATCACATCCGCCTTCTCGCCGTCAGCCTTGTTGGCGACGGGCACGGTTCGGATCCCCTTCTGCCGGAGCATTGAGGCGATCTCCTGATCCGCGGTGGTCAGGCCATCCTCGCAATCGAGGACGAACAACACCATATCCGCCCGCGCCATCGCGATCTCGATCTGCTGATTGATGTGCTCCGTAAGCTCGTCGGGATCGACAAAGCCGTACCCCCCGGTGTCCACCAGCTCCACGAAGCGGTCGTCGATGCGAAGATAGGCACTGACCCGGTCACGGGTTACGCCGGGCATGTCCTGGACGATGGAGATGCGCCTCCCCACCAGCGCGTTAAGCAGAGAGGATTTGCCCACGTTGGGCCGGCCGACAATCGCGATCACGGGGAGGCGTTTCATTTGCGGGATTCTAGGCTTTTTCGCCCTTTCAGCAATCCGACCCGACGGAGGCTCCCCGGCAGCCCGCTAAGGTCCCGCCAAACCAGTGCTTTATCAGCCTCAAGTTAATTAATTCACAATGTTGCGTAGCGTCGTTCCGGATGGGTATAGTTGCCCCTGCCCAGTCAGTAGATTTCACGTCCGGCACTGCGCCCGTTCGAATACACCCCATACACGCGGAGGCTCTCATGCCCACCGTAAGAGATGTCTTGGCCCTCAAGGGTGAGTCGCTTCAAACGATCCATAGCCGCGCCACCGTGCTCGACGCCACGCGCAAGATGAACAAGCACAAGATCGGCGCCCTGGTCGTCATGGAAGAGGGGCGCGTGTTAGGCATCCTCAGCGAGCGCGACGTGCTGACGCGCGTGGTCGCTGAAGAACTACCGCCAGCCGCGGTCGAAGTCGGATCAGTCATGACGCGCGAGGTAATCTGTTGCGCAATGGACGATGATCTCGATGAGGTCAGCGCCATCATGAAGAACCGCCGCGTCCGCCACGTGCCCGTCTGTGACTGCGACGGCGGCCTGCACGGCATCATCTCGATCGGCGACGTCAACGCACAATATGCCAGCAACGCCGAGCAGACGATCCACTTCCTCAACGACTACATCTACGGCCGCGTTTAACCGCGCGCTTGTAACAAGCTTCTGAGGGAATGCGGGCGGCCGCGGAGGGCCGCCCGCTTTCCTCGTTTTTGGGGAGAGGGCAGGCGGATCAGCTCTTCTTGCCGAGCTTGTCCTGAATCTTACCTACCGCGTTTTGAACCTTCCCTTTGATCTGCTGGCCAACGCTGCCCTTGGCAGCGCCGGCAACATCGTTCCCTTTCCCTTTGGCCTGCTTCACCTTTCCAGCGACTCGGTCTTCCATGCCCATGTGAACCTCCTGTGGTAAATGGGTTCGCGTCCACTTAACAAAGACCGTGCCGTGCAATCATCGGCCCATATAAACGAGTTGACCGCGACAATGTGCAGGGCTCTACCACTGAAAACAATCAATCTGTCGTAGGGGATTCGACATCCTCATTCTTTATCGAGCTTCTCCCACAAATCCTTCTGGGGCGTGTTCGCCGCGTTCGTGAACGCATCCGGCGATGCATTAAGCTCGTTCAGGATCAGGCCCTTATCCACCCACTTGGCCGCGCCGTTGGAGTAGAGGACGTTGATCCCCTTCCCATGCCGTTGAGTCACCCGATCCTCGGTTGAGGTGATGTCCGCGAAGATCGCCTTGTTCCGGAACCGCGCCATTTTCGGCACGCCTCGGTCGACACCGCCCGCATACTGACACCGCGACGGCGGCGGCGAAGCGGTCGTCCACAGGATTTCCCGCCCTTCTTCATCGATCGGCCGGCTCGAGTACCCCGCCCGAACTGAAGTGCCCGCCACGCCTGGCGTATAGACGTTCTGCATCGTGTCGTATTGGTAGTACAGACCGCCATCCGATGGGCAGTAGAAGATCCGCGGCTCCTTCACCATGTCGGCCTCAAACAACTTGCCGAACGAAAGGTAGCGGTCGTTGTCCCAGATCATATAGTTGAACTGGTAAGACGCGCCCCGGCAGCCGATGGGCATGTCATCCCTGCTGCTCAGCCCGTACAGCATGTAAGTCTGGTGCACCTGCCGCAGGTTGCTGAGGCACGCCGTGCGCTTGGCCGATTCCCGCGCCTTGCTCAAGGCCGGAAGCAGAATGCCGATCAACAGGGCGATGATCCCAATGACAACCAGGAGCTCGACAAGCGTAAAGCCGGCCCGGCGGTTGATGCGCGGTGAAATGGTCAATTCAACCTCCAAAAGCATAGCCCCAGCACACTTCGGGTGACCCGGAGTTGGGAAGAAGCGCAGGGCCGATGAAAGTTACGGGAAACCCCGCTGACCTGTTCGGTGATTACAAGTATGAAGAAGAATTGCTAGTTCATGCGACCCGAACAGCCGCCCCATTTTTTCGCGCCGATTCATAAATCGCCAGGATGATCGCCACCGCCTTGCGCGCCTCCGCCCCCGCTGTCTCCGCATCGCGGCCTTCCTCCCACGCGCTCAGGATGTGCATGATATTCCGAGCGTGCAGGTCCATCCCAATGTCAGCGCTGCCCGCCCCCCCCGCGCTCTTCGTGCGCCCCTGGGCCAGCCGTTCCTGCAGCTCGGCGTCGCTCGCGCGCTCGTCGCGGAACTTGAAGAACTTCAGCCCATTTTCCGACACCGCCGTGCCGTTCTCACCGCCCACCTCGATCCGCGCCGGCATGCCCGGAAACATCGCCGTCGTGCCCATGATCGTCCCGTACGCACCGTTTTCAAACTCCAGCGCCGCCGAGGCCGTGTCTTCGACCTCGATCTTCGGATGAATGCGCGACGACGCATACGCCGACACCGATTTGACGGGCCCGACGATCCATTGCAGCAGGTCGATCGCATGCACCGACTGGTTCATGATCGCCCCGCCGCCGTCCAGCTTCCACGTGCCCCGCCAGCCGCCCTCCTCGTAATACTTATCCGGGCGATACCACGGCGTAAAACACCCCGCCCACGCAAACTTGCCAAAGCGCCCTTCATCCGCAGCGGCTTTAATGGCGCGATTGGCGTCCGACCACCGATTCTGAAAGATCCCCGCCAACCTGCTGCCAGTCCGTTTGGAAGTAGCGACCATCTTGTCGATGCGATCAAGCTGGATCTCCATCGGCTTCTCACAGATGACGTTCTTACCCGCTTCAAGGCACGCAACTGCGGGATCGCAGTGTGCGCCCGATGGCGTGCAGAGGTGGATGACGTCCACGTCCGCCTTGCCCAGCATTTCCGCCAGATCTTCGTAAACGGGGACGCCGGTGACCTGATTCTTCTCGAGACACGCGTGCGCCTTCTCCGGCGACGTGTCGCAGACCGCGACGAGCGAGCAATTCGGGATCCGCGGGATCATCCCCACATGCCACCCCCCGACGACCCCGGTACCGACCACAGCTGCTTTCCATTGACGTGCCATAACGTTTACTGCTCCTGAACGACCTTAAAAATTCCGAAGCCGGGGAATCTACGCCAAGGGTGAGATGACGACAAGTGAAGTGGTGGTCAGGGGATCGCTGAAGATCGAACGATTCCCGGCGACCCACGAAATCGGTATGGCACTGGTGCCGATTGCCCGGTGAGCGTATGATGTATGGTGATCGTTGAGGCCGTCCTCCGGACGGCGGACTCGATTCCTTCTTTCCTGCTCAGTCGCCCCGGGGGGCGAAGTTTCGGCGAGTCGAAGTCCTGCTGCGACAGGTTGGTGAACCGGAGTATTCGCGGGTCAAAAATACCGTCGGTGGCGATATTGCGCACGCACCGGCGGACATGGCCCGCGAAGGACGATACGACCTCGACAGTATGTAACGCGCGCAATGACGGCAGTCTTTTCACCCCAGGAAGCAGTTTAATCATGGACGAACAAACGACGGCGACGACCAAACCGACGACCCCCGCCCCGGCTGCCACAGCCAAGGGCCTGCAGGATCTCTCGGGAGAAATCGAGCGCGCCGTGGCGCGCCAACCGCTCGACCGTGTGCGCTGCGTCCACCTTTACGACGACCACTACCGCTGCAACTGGTGGGCGCCCGGCATCGACGACAAGCACGGCAAGCAGGAGGGGCAATCCGAATGGGCCTCCCTTGCCATGCACCGCGTCCGCAAGAGCCGCTTCATCACCGCCCATCTCAGCGCCGGACAACTGATCATGGAAGAGGCCGCGGCGGGAAACTGACAACTTCTGAAATAGCCCGCTCTTCTTTGCGCTCTTTGCGTCTTTGCGGTCGTATCGAACCGTCATTGAGGCGCATAATCGCTTACGAAAGGATTCGCACACATGATTCAAAGCTTAAAACCATACGTGCCCGTGAACGCGCGAGTGGGCGAAGTGGCAAATTACGACGGCCTCTTATTGCGCCTGGGCGCGCGCGATCGCGCAGCAGTCGAAAAGCACATCGCCGTCTGTGAAACCGAGCCGACGCGCGAGCACGCCACCCTCTGGAAACGCGTCGCCTGCCTGCTCTGCAATCTCGCCCCCAAGGCGCTGCAGACCGCCGGGCAGCGCGCGGTGCAGTTCTTCGCCGCCGACGGCAAGTACCGCCGGCAGGTCTTCGCGATGGAAGACCTCCGCGACGGCGTATTGGCCGTCTACATGATTGACATCCTCCAGGCAGCCCACCAGGCAGGGCTGATGCGCGCCCCGATCGGCAAAACCAACGAGGCCGTGATCTACCCGACCGGCGTCGACGGGCCCGGCGTCACCCTGACGATCGAAGCCCTCACCTCCAGCAATACCGCCGCCGCCCCCGATTACTTCCGCCACATGGTCGGTTGGAACCGCACCGTCCTGAAGGTCACGCTCCCCACCACGGCGACCACGGCGCAGGTCGAGGCGCTCGAAGCCCTCTGCGCCATCGCAGGCCGAGCAGGCGCCGGCCCCGAAACACCTGTCGTGTAGCGAGGGTCGATTCGCCCGCTGCCCCAAACAGGGCGGTTGAAGCAAAATCGCCCAAACCTTAAACTCAATCGCTATGTGGCGTCCCCTCTCGGACGGATGCCGGGATGAAACACGGGCTGCTTTCAGGAGGTCGCACAGTGAACGTTGCACGATTGAGCTTGGCGGCGCTGGTGTTGGTGGGTCTGATCGGCGTCGCACGCGCCGAGGACAAAAAGGAAGCGCCCAAAACCGAAGCCGTCGACTTCCGCAAGCTCAAAGAACTGATGCCGGCGGAACTCAACGGCTTAAAGCGCTCCGAGTGCAACGGCGAACGAAACAAGATCGGCGACATGTCGATCTCCCAGGTGACGGCCACCTACAAAAAGGGCGACGAGGAAGGCGCGCAAAAGATCGAGGTCCAGGTGATGGACTACAGCAACCTTGAGATGGCCAAGGGCATGGCCGCTGCCTGGACCACAATCGAGATCGACAAGGAATCCGACAACGGTTTCGAAAAGACGATCAAGATCAAGGACAACCCCGGCTTCCTGACCTGGCAGAAGGACGGCAAACACGGCCAAGTGCAGCTGCTGGTAGGCGGCCGCTACGTCGTCAGCGTGCAAACCGACAACATCCCATCCGACCAGGTGATCAAGGTCGCCGAAGCCCTCCCGCTGGATAAGCTGGCGGCGCTGAAGTAGTCCTGAAAATCGATATTGTGATTCGCCTCTACGCCGTCCGCCTCTTTTGGTTGCGGAGACGGATCGTCGCAACGGGCTGGTGCGTCGACTCGACCAATTCGGCCGACTCGTTCATAGGGAGCCACCACGGCTGCCAGTCGCCCTCGTCGAGCAGGTCATGCAGCTCTGCGATGGATTCCAGGATCCGGTCAGGCTGGTAGGAGTAGCGCTGGATGTCCTCGGGGCGCGTGCCGCCCGAGCGCACCAGGACGCTGTGGAAGCCGAGCTGCACGGCGCCCAGGATATCGGTCTCCATCGTGTCGCCGATCATGGTGGTTTCGGCGGTCGCCAGGCCCAGTTCTTTTCGCGCGGCGCGCATCATCAGGGGGCTTGGCTTGCCGACGGAAAACGCTTTGACGCCCGTGGCGGTCTCCAGCATCGCGACCATCGCGCCGCAGCCGGGGCGGATACCATTATGAGTGGGGCAGCTTGGATCGAGGTTGGTGGCGATGAGTTTTGCGCCGCCGTGGATCATGCGGACCGCCGCCTCGACGAGTTCCAGGTTAAAGGTGCGTCCTTCGCCGACGACGACGTAATCAGGCGAATGATCCACGATGGCGTAGCCATGCTGGTGCAGCGCGTTGAGCAGCCCGCCTTCGCCGATGACAAACGCGGTGCCGTTGGGCCTTTGCTGCTCAAGAAACCGCGCCGTGGCCATGGCGCAGGTGAAGACGTGCTCGGGCTCGACATCGATCCCCATACGACTGAGCTTGGCGACGATATCGCGGCGGGTGCGCTGGCTGTTGTTGGTCAGGAAACGAAACGGAATATCGCGGGCGCGCAGTTCGGCGACGAAGCGATCCGCGCCGGGGATCATCTCCGAGCCGCGGTACAGAACGCCATCCATGTCAATAAGGTATCCGTGCTTCACAGGTGAAACTCCATTGGGTGAAAGCGGCCTGGCTGGGGTGGCGGCGGGATTCCCTTCCGGCGGCCCCGGCAAGCACATCGCTAGTTCGATCGCCTGTCCATAACGTGAGCAGGCGTCAACATCTGCGCGGCAAATGGGGAGGAGCAAAAGGAATACCAACTTGGGGTCAGGGCGAACGGAAGCGCGTCTGAATTATATAATCCGCCCACCAGTAGCGGTTTATGACCACACATTCCCCGGCGCGGATGGGATTGCGGATCAGTTCGGTGGGCAGAATAGAAGCGAAAAGGGGCGCCTGTGCCCTTTGACAAGGCAGCCAATGCAGGCGCCTGAATTCAAGCGATGCAGATGTCTTTAACGACCTGGCCGTACACATCGGTCAGGCGGAAGTCTCTGCCTGCATACCGGTACGTCAGCTTCTCGTGATCCAACCCCACCAAATGTAGCAGCGTCGCGTGCAGGTCATGCACGTGCACGGGCTTTTCGGTAGCGACCATTCCGAAATCGTCGCTGGCCCCATACGCCTGCCCCGCCTTGATGCCCCCGCCCGCAAGTAGCATCGAAAACGCCGTGTGATGATGGTCGCGCCCCGCCTTGGCGCTCTCCTTATTCTCAGCGTAAGGCGTGCGCCCGAACTCCCCGCCCCAGACAACCAGCGTATCCTCCAGCATCCCGCGCGCTTTCAAGTCAGCAATCAGCGCCGCCGTTGCCTGATCGCTGTCCCGGCAGAGCTTGGGATGCGTCGCGTCGTGATTCGTATGCGTATCCCACGGCTGCGTGCCGGTCGCCGTGTAATAGACCGTGACGAACCGCACACCATCTTCGACGAGACGCCGCGCCAGCAGGCAAGAGCGCGCGAACGGGCTGTCCCCGTAAAGGTCGCGAACTGATTGCGGCTCGCGGCTGATGTCGAAGGTGTTCATCGCCTCGGCCTGCATCCGGAACGCCGTCTCCATCGTCTGGATTTGCGCCTCGAGCTGCGGGTCGCCGTCGCGCTGCTTCAGGTGTGACTCGTTGAGCTGGCCGAGCAGGTCAAGCTGCTGCCGCTGCTGCGGCCGCGTGAGCGCCGGATTCTTGATGTTGGCCAGCAGCTTCTCCACGTGCATGTCAGACGTGTTGACGCTGGTCGCCTGATACTGCGCCGGCAAAAAGCTGTTGCTCCAAAGCGCCGGCCCCACCACGATCTGATTGCTCGGCCGCAGCACAACGTACCCCGGCAAATTCTCATTCTCAGAACCCAGCCCGTAGACCAGCCACGACCCCAGCGAAGGCCGGATCGGCTGCACGTTCCCCGTGTGCATCTGCAGCAGCGCCGGCTCATGGTTCGGCACGTCCGTGTGCATCGAGCGGACAATGCAGCAGTCGTCGATCACCCGCGCAATGTGCGGAAGCGTCGAGCTGACGTCGATGCCGCTTTGCCCATATTTCGCGAACGTAAGTGGCGACGGCATGAAACCCGAGCCCTTGCTCTTCTTGAACAGCTCGCCTGTCGGTTGCTGCCCGGCAAATTTGGCCAAGGCCGGCTTGGGGTCAAAGGTATCGACGTGCGACGGCCCACCATTCATGTACAGGAAGATCACCCGCTTGGCGCAAGGCTTGAACAACGGCGCCGGGACATGCGGGAAAGCGGCGGTCGAGAGCGCTCGCGCAGGTGAACCGATCAGCGCCGCCAGCGCCGCCGAGCCAAAACCCGCAGCCGTCCGCTGGAGAAGCTGCCGCCGGTTAAGGAAAGGTGCGTCAATCGACATAAAGCGCCTCATTCGAAGCCAGGAGGATCTGCGCATACTGCTGCCAGCGCGTCATCGGCGAATCTTCCGGTTCCTGTAAGAACTCGATCCCCAGTTTCATCTCCGCCTCATTGGGCCCGCGGGCGAA
>JAQGHM010000340.1 GCA_028291615.1 Phycisphaerales bacterium
CCGACGATCACGTCCATACTCTCGATAGCCATCGTTCGTCTCCTCGGGTCAAGGGTCTTTCAACAACCTCGTTGATCCGAGCGAACGGTGGCTTTGTCAATTTACAGATGAGATGTTACGGTCCCCCTTTCCGCGGTCCATTGGTATCCGTAAGCGGTCCATCGGCGCCAATGGACCGCTCATTGGCGCCCATCCGCGATCCATTGGCGCCTTTGGACCGTCCATTGGCGCCACTGGATTGGTCCATTGGTCTCCGCGAACGGTCCATTGGTTCCCCTCCGCGGTCCATTGGCGCCAATGAACGGGTCATTGTGTCGCGTCGGCTTTCAACGAATCAGATGTAAGTTCCCTTCGCGAATGCGGTTCGGCCGCATTATCCGGCTCGTGCGGCTGCGGATCACTGCGCCATCGTCCAGCGGGTCCGATTCATCTTTCATCCTTCATCCTTCCCCCTTCATCCTTCCTCTCCTTGATAATCCCCCCCCAAGCCGTCACACTCCGCCACGCATGGCGGTCGGAGTCTTTCAGCCACTAGTCGAGCGCGGTCCCACCATCCTCCTGGCCGGAATGGTCGCGCTCTTCGCCTGCTCGCGCGTCCTCGCCGCCCGCATCGCCCGCACCGATCTGTCGATCGGCTTGCGCGCCATCGCCTACTTCATCCCCATCGCCGCCGCCAGCATCGCGGCTACGCTCCTGGGCCGCCCGGAAATCGCCGTCGGCATCATCTTTGGCACCAGCGTGGGCGCCATGACCACCGTCATCGGCTTCATCGCCCTCGCCTCCCCGGTCGAGGCCGGCCCACCGCGCTGGCGCCGCCTCTGGCCCTTCCAGTTGGCCGCCGCGCTCCTCGTGTTCGTGATGGGCTTCAAAGGCACCTTTAACTGGCACGACGCCATCGCGCTGAGCATCGAAGGGCTCCTGTTATACAGCCTCTGGAACGACCGCTGCGGCCTGGAGGAAATCGAACCGGAGAATGGGAGAACCGGAGAATCGGTGAGTCTCCCCGTCTCCGGTTCTCCCCCTCTCCGGGTCAATTACGCCTCTCGCCCTGTTCCGGTCTGGACGCCGGCCTCGGTGCTTCTGTTCACCGCGGAGATGGCGCTCATCGCGATCCTCCTCTGGATCGGCTCGTGGTCGATCACGCAGGGAACCGTGCGCACCGCCGCCAACCTTCGGGGCATGTCCACTAGCGCGCTGGCCGGGTCCATCGTCAGCCTCGCTCTCGTCATGCCGATGACTTACGGCACCTGGCGTCGCTCCACCGGCGGCCGCGGCTGGGGCCTGGTCACCACGCAGATCGGCGTCGTCCTCCTCAACCTCTGCCTGTTGCTCCCGGCGCTGATCCTCCTTCCCTACCTCGCCGTCCACGTGCCGGTGATCACGTACTGGGCCGGCGACTCGATGCTCTGGAACGAACGTCTCCCCAAGCTGCTCCTCTTCCCCACGCCGATGTGGCGCATCGACAACGTCCTGCTCATCATCGTCGGCGTCCTGCTCCTTCCCGTCGCCATCGGCAAGTGGAGCCTAGGCCGCGAGGAAGGCCTCGTCCTGATCGCCGGTTATTTCTTCTACCTCACCGCCACCATCGCCAGCGGTTTCGAGCCCGGCATTTCGCGCTGATGAATTTTTCACCCGCTTCCTTAGAATCCAAAACCATGACCCCCGACCTCTCGAAAATCACGATCGAAAAAAAGCCCTTCGAGGGCGAAATGCACGACGTCATGGGCGGCAGCGGCCGCTGGGAGGTCAAGGTCCACGACCACGGCCTGGTCGCCCTGACCGATGTCATGCCCCGCTTCGCCCCCGCCGGCAAAACCGCCGACTTCGCCATCGTCCAAGCCGCCAGAGTCTCCTACGGCGCAGGCACCAAGCAGGTCAACGAAGACCGAGGCCTGGTCCGCTACCTCGCGCGCCATCGCCATACAACTCCGTTCGAGATGGTCGAATTCAAGTTCCACCACGTCATGCCGATCTTCATTGCCAGACAGTGGATCCGGCATCGCACGGCCAATGTGAACGAGTACAGTGGACGTTACTCGGTGGTGCCCGACCGCTTCTACAAACCGTCAATCGAAAACGTCCGCAAGCAGAGCACCTCCAACCGGCAGGGGGGTGAAGAACCGATCGACAACGCCACGGCCAAGGAGTTTCTTACATACCTCGACAAGGTCGAAGAGGCCTACAAGGAATACCAGCGCCTGATGGACAAAGGCGTCGCCCGCGAGATCGCGCGGATCGGGCTGCCCGTCAACGTCTACACCGAGTGGTACTGGAAGATCGACCTGCACAACCTCTTCCACTTCCTCTCGCTCCGCATGGACGCCCACGCCCAGCAGGAGATCCGCGACTACGCCAATGCAATGTACGCTCTGGTCCAGCCTATCGTCCCCGTCGCCGCTGAGGCATTCCTCGACTACAACTTCGGCTCGCTGCACCTCTCGCGCCTGGAGGTCGAAGCGCTGAAATCCGGCAAGCCGCTCGCGAGCGAAAACAAGCGCGAGAACGCCGAGTGGGAAGATAAGAAAAAGAAGCTGGGCCTGTAGTCGCCCCGCGCAAGGAACACCGCTGCCATGCCCATCCAGAAAGCCACCGAGCCCGACGCGAAGGAAAGCTGGCGGATCTTCCGCATCATGGCGGAGTTCGTCGAAGGGTTCGAGGTGATGGCCAAGGTCGGCAAGGCCGTCAGCATCTTCGGCAGCGCCCGCACCCCGCCGTCCAACCGCTACTACAAGGAGGCCGAGGAGACCGCGCGCCTCTTCGCCAAATCCGACTTCGCCGTCATCACCGGCGGCGGACCCGGCATCATGGAGGCCGCCAACAAGGGCGCCTTCGAGGCCAAGGGACAGTCGATCGGCCTGAACATCACGCTGCCGCAGGAGCAGGAGGGTAACCGCTATCAGACGATCGGCCTCGACTTCCACTACTTCTACGCGCGCAAGGTCATGTTCGTGAAGTACTCATCAGCCTTCGTCTGCTTCCCCGGCGGCTACGGCACGCTCGACGAGTTCTTCGAAACCCTCACCCTCATCCAGACGCTCAAGGTCGAGGCGTTCCCGGTCGTGCTGTACGGGAGCAAGCACTGGAAGGGCCTCGTCGAATGGATGCGCGGCCTGAGCCCCGACTTCATCGACCCCGAAGACTCCGACATCTTCAAGATCGTCGATGACCCCGAGGAATGCGTGAAGATCGTCCGCGCGGGCGTCAAGAAGCCATGGTGGCGGCCGCTCGATGACGTTCTGCTCACAGCGGCCGCAACGAAGGGCGAAGCCAAGAGCAACCCGTTGGCCGGCGCCTACGCCAGCGACACCGGCGAGGGCACGCGCTACGGCCGGCGCGCAAAACGTCCGAACAAGAAACACGTAAAGCTGCAGAAGCGCCCGCAGCAGTAGGGGGGGCGGCTACTTCGCGAAGAACCGCTTGATCGTATAAACCGTCGCCTGCCGCTGCACGGCGGCGATCGATTCCAGCAGGGGGATGTCCTTGGGGCAGACCTTGACGCAGTTGCCGGCCTTCCCGCAATCCTGCACGCCACCCTCGCCCATCAACTCCTCAAGCCGCTCGTCCTTGAGCGCCGCCCCGGTCGGGTGCTCGTTGAACAGCCGCGCCTGGCTGATGACGGCGGCCCCGATGAAGTGGTTCGAAGGCGTGTACTGCGGGCAAGCCTCCAGGCAACACCCGCAGGATATGCAGCGGGAAAGCGGGTAGAGCGTCTCCTGGCGTTTCTGCGACATCGCCGGCCCCGGGCCAAGGTCGTACGTGCCGTCGATCGGCACCCACGCCTTCACTCGCTTCAGGTCGTTAAACAGCCGCGAACGATCGACGAACAGATCGCGGATCACGGGGAACTTGGTCATCGGCTCGAGCGTGATCGGCGAAAGATCCGGCGAGATCCGCTCCACCAGCGCCGAGCAAGCCTGCCGCGTCTTGCCGTTGATCAGCATCGTGCATGCGCCGCAGACT
>JAQGHM010000341.1 GCA_028291615.1 Phycisphaerales bacterium
AAGGCCGAAAAAGGTTTGGTGTTTGGGTGGGAATCCAAGCCTCAAATTTCCGGTTTCAGGTCATCCAGGTGTTTTGGCGAGGAAAACGGCGGGGGCCACAATCCGGATCTTGCGGAAGTGGTCGAGAACCTATAGATCCTTGTCGCCGGTGATCAGATATCGTGCTGTGCATCGAGGGCCAGTGCGAGGAGGTGGTTGTCGTTGGGATCGCGACAGACGCCCACGGTGGTGGTCGGGCTTACCAGCCGGGCAGCTTTCCAAATCGGATGACAGATCCGCGAAACGCGGCGCTCTTCCCATTCGAACTTTACGATTAGCACGCGCTCGACTTAGGAAATCAAATGCTCTAGAAATCACGAGTTGAATCAGGTTGTGCTCGCCGAGTTTGACGACGTTGCGGGGGACTCCGCCGAAGACGATGGCCGAGATTTATATGTTGCTTGTCGCAGACCGCAGTGATCACGCGCCGATCTTTCGACGACGTCTAACTTTGGGCGGGGTCTCCGCGGCACGAGATTCCTTGATCAGGCGGATTACGTCCGCCTCCGTGATGCCTAAATGCTTGGCCTTGGCACGCCCATATTCGTTGGCTTGATCCCACTCCCGTTGCCGCTTGTAGCTTCGAAAGGCTTCACGCATGAGTTCGCTCATGGTGCGCTTTTCCTGCCGGGCGAGCTTTTCCGCCTCCGCGGCCATATCGGGCGGGAACGTAATGGAGCTATTGCACCATCATCGTGGTGCGCGGGAAGGCGAATTTGCGGCCGATTTCGTCGATGACGTTGAGCTGGCACATGTAGCGGCCGGGCGGGAGGCCCTTCAACGGGATCTGGAGTTGGACGGGGACGGCGTTGGGGCGGGTGGCGGCGAGGTCGGTGGCCTGGAGGGGGCCGGCTTCGAAGGCTTTGACGCCCTGCTGGTTGAAGAGACTCATGCTGACGGCGATCTTGCGGGTGCGCAGGTCGCCGGGGAGCGGGGCGGCGTCGTAGACGTCGAAGGAGACGTAGAGGTTCTGGCCGCGGCGGAATACTTTGGTGATGCTGGGGACGACCTTTTCGCCTTCGACGATTAGGGGATTTGAGGCGATGGCCTTTTTGTCGGCCTTTTCGGCGGCGCCGACGGCGGCTTTCACAGGCTCGCGCTGGCTGCTCCAGATGACGGAGCTGGTTTTGAGCATGGCGGAATCGGCGGCGAGGTCGGGGATGACGAAGCGCGCGTCGAAGGTGCCCATCTTGCCGGACTGATTTTCGCGGACGAGGAATTTCATGCGGTACCTGCCGGGGGCGAGGGTGAAGCCGGCGTCGTAGTTGATGCTGCGATGGGCGAGTTTCTCGACGTTGGCGGAGTCGAGCTTGATTCTTATGAAGTCGCGGACATTGCCCATGACGTTCTTGCGATCGTCCTGGATCTGGCCGAGGAAATCGAATTGCGTTTCCCCGCCTCCGTGTTTTTGGGCGAGCGCGAGTACGCTGCCGGGGACTTTGACGGAGACGGGGACGAAGTAGGAAGTTGGCGTCACGCGGAAGTAGTCGACTTCGAGCGCGAGCGGGATTTCGGTGAGCGGCGTGGCGGCGGTCAGGGCCTCCATCAGCTTCTGCTCTTTATCCTGCGCGTTGAACTTGCCCCAGACTTTGTCGGCGTAGTAGCCGTCGCGGTGCTCGAGCTTGGCGGAGATCGCGGTGTTGAGCTTGACGGAGATCCGGCGGTACTTGCCGTCGGGCGTGGTGTTGGTGGCGTAGTAGCCGAGGACGTAATAGCTGCGGTACTCCTGCTGCGCCTGGACGAGGCCGAGCGAAAGGTCGTTGCTATCGAGGAAGGCCTTGCCGCCGGTGTCGGCAGCGAGCGAGACGAGCGTGTCGTGCGAATTGTTGATGCCGGCGCGCTGCGAGTTGTGCTGCGAGCCGCTGTAGATGCCGGTGCCGCGCGAAGATCCGACGGCCGCGCCGCCTCCGGGAGGGGCGGCTATGAGTCCGCGGGCGTCGATCGGGTAGATGGCGACGTTGGCCTTGGTGGCCATCAGGATGGTGGCCTCGAGCTGCGCGTGGTTTTCGACGCCGGTCTTCTGCAGGCCGCTGGAGAAATAGATGAGCGCCTTTTTTTCGGGGAGGGCGGAGAGCTTCTTGGCGGCGTCCTGGATGGCCTGGAGTTTGCGGTCGGTGTTGAAGATGTTGAATTCGGTTTCGTCGGCAACGAAGGCGGCGCCGGTGTCTTCGTTGTCGTCATCGCCCGTGTCGGCCACGCCGGCGAACTCGGCCATTTCACCGATCGGGAGTCCCTTGATGATGTCGCGGAGCTGGGTGCGGTTGTCGGTGAAATCGGTGAGCACCTGGAGTGAAGCGGCGTACATAATGACGGCCACCATGTCGGCGGAGGTGATCTGGGTGTCGAGATATTTGAGGGCGGCTTCCTGCGCGCGGAGCTGTTCGGGGATGCCCATGGAGCCGAGGTCGAAGAACATCACCATGAGGCGCTTGTCGTGATATTGCACCTGGCCGGGGGCTTCGCTGGTGATCATCTTGACGGGCGCGGTGGGGACTTCGTTGAGCTCTTCAAGGGTGGGCGGCTTTTCGGGCGGTGCGGGGTCCATCGTGAGGCGTTGGAACTCGAAGACGCTGATCTTTTGCTGCTTGCCGTCTTCGAGGAGGGTGAAGTCGGACTGCTTGAGATCTTCGACGGCCTTGCCGGTTTTGTCTTTGACGGTGACGTCGACGACGACGAGGCTGCTCTCGCTGCGGAAGGTGGTGATGTTCGCGGAGGTGGCGGGCGCGGATGGCTGCTGCTGTCCGGCGGCGGTGAGAACGGCGAGCGTGATGCAGAGGAAGTTGCGCATATCAGAAGCTCAGGCGCACGGTGAGGTGGACGCTGCGAGTGGCGGATGCAGCGGTGGGCAGGCCGTAGGTTGTGGAGTTGACCGTGGTGCCGATGTTCGTGATCACGGTGTGGTTGAGAGCATTGACGGTGTTGAGGCGGACGGTGA
>JAQGHM010000342.1 GCA_028291615.1 Phycisphaerales bacterium
CCGACGATCACGTCCATACTCTCGATAGCCATCGTTCGTCTCCTCGGGTCAAGGGTCTTTCAACAACCTCGTTGATCCGAGCGAACGGTGGCTTTGTCAATTTACAGATGAGATGTTACGGTCCCCCAGGCTAGATCACGAAGGCGACCCCACCGCCGCCATCTTCGCCCTCCACCTGTCCCAAGACACCCCCACGCCATTAACCCGCCTCCTCAACCTCCAACACCGCCTCCAAGCCCGTCTAAACTCCATCCTCAACCAGCTCCGCCGCCTGAAAAAAGACCAGCAACTCCACCACGAGGACGACCAGGACCTCCACCGCGCCCAGCGCAACGCCGAGGTAGACCAAACCCTCCACCAGCGCGCCCTCGACGCGCAGAACCAGCGCGCGATCGAACAGGGTCGCGCGCCGGCGCGAATCGAACCCACCCCACCCGCCCCCACCCCCGCGCCCGCCCAGCAGTCGCTTGGCTCCGACGAGCGCAGTCGAGTCGCGGTTTCGCACCCCGCGTCGCCCCCAAAACCCCTCAATCGCGCGCCCGCGCGAATCGAACCCACCGCCTCTCCTCAACCAAATCCAACATCAACCCCCATTTCCCCATACTCGCCTTAGCCCGCGCGCCCCGTCCGCTCACTCCAGCGGAATACTCGCCGATTCCCCCGCAGGACGTTGCGACCCTGGCGCAACGGGCGCCACCGGCGCATCGACCGGCCGCACCACCCGCTCCTCCTCGCTCGCCATCCCCGCAGCCCCCGCTTGTCTCCGCGGCTTGGGCATCTCCCCCGTCAGCGGCACGATCACTTCCTTGTCGCTCTCCCCGCGCCGGATCACCTCGATCGCGCTCTTGAACTCCCCTGTCAGATCCTTCAAAGACAACCCGTTCACCGACAACACGATCATCAACAGCGCCGCGATCGTCAAAAATCCATCGATCACGCTCACGAACCGCGTGAACGGATCATTGCCAAACATCGTCGCGATCGTCCACAACAGCATCGAGATCAGCACCAACCCAAACGCCGTGTAAAACTGCGCGTGATTCTTCACCAGCCGCGGGAAAAGAATGCACACGAAAATAAACGCCACGATGATCGCCGGGATGCCATTCATGCCCCGCACGATACCACGATCATCTGGCCTCCGTGAAGTGCTCATCCCACCGGGATAAACCTGCCCCCGCGCCACATGAACCGCACATCGCTCGCCGCGCAGTGATACTCCACCGCCCCATCCAGCCGCCACGTCGCCGCCAGCAGCGCCCCATCCCCCGGCGACTCCAGCACCACGTTCACGTGCACCCCCGCCGCCCCCTGGTAATACTCCGGCCGACGGCACTTCATCACCGACAACGTCCCCAATGCCGGCTCACCCGCAGCGTTCAACAACACCCCAAACTCGTCAGGCGGCATCGACACCCGCGCCATGAACGTGCTGTCCGCGCAAGCCTCATACCCCCCGCGCGCAAACGGGCAAGCAATCCCATTCAGACGGCAAGCCCCCGCCCCCGCGTCCAGATTGCTGCAGATTTTCGACCGGCTAACGTCCGCCATAGGTCCCCGGCAATCGTAGACCGCGCGGCATGCGAATCAAGGCGTGCCCTCACCAACCAGCTCTCGCCGGATGAGCAATTCAAACGGCTTGTCCGCCCAACTGATCCGGGTCTTCACCCAAGGCCAAGCCCCGCCGTAATAAATCCGCCGATAAGGCGTCCCCGCCACATCCCCCCCGCGCCCCAACTCATCCACCGCCCGCACGATCACGTCCGGCGTCTCCGCCCCCTCCGGCGTCTGACCATCCGCCGGCAACAGCAGCATCCGCCAAGACGTCACATCCACCGGCGGCAGACAATACGGCGCCGGCTCCGCAGGCATCGCAATCGTCCGCGCCCCGCGCGCCTTAAGTTCCGCCAATCGCCGCGCCACCGCCAGTCGCGTTCCGTCCTCCCAGAAGCCCGCCCAATACGACAGTCCCTGAAACCCCACCAGCATCACCAGCGACGCCATCATCGCAGCAGGCCATTCTCTCCCCACGCGCAGCGACCCCACCATCCCCACCCCGATCATCATCAGCACCACGTCCGGCAAAACCGCAAACCGCCCAAACTCCCCCGGCTTCCCCCCCGCCAACCAGACGAACTGCACCAGCACCACCGCCGCCGGCGCCCCCAGCAGGATCAGCGCAACCCGCTCCCGCGCGTGTTCCCTCCACCACGCGCGATTGAACATCAACAGCAGGATACCGGTCACGCCAAACACCCCACCCACCATCGATCCCCCCTCCACGATCAACCGCCGCGCATTGGGCAGCGCGCCGATGTCGGACGTCTGCCCCACGATCGCCTTAGCCTGCCCCAGCGCCCCCAGGTTCGCCCGCACCACCGCCGGCTTGCGCACCAGATTGATGGGCACATACGGATTGGTCAGACAGTACACCGCCACCCCCACCGCCCCCGCAACCGCCGCCACCCGAACCCGCTCCCCCCACCACATCGGCCGCAGCACGACCATCAGCGGGATCACCAGAAACGCCACCGCCGCGCTCAGCACCATCCCCGACGCCATCCCGCAGAGCGCGCCCGTCAGCAGCATCCACCGTCGCGTGCCGCTCTCGACATACCGCGCCCCCGCCAGCGCCGCGAGCATCACCAACACCGCCCCCGCCAGATGCGGCTTGGCCTCATGTGTGCCATTCACGACGATCGGCAACAGGATAAAGCAAACCGCCGCCGTCGCCGGCACGATCAACCGCTCCGAAAACCGCCGCACCAGCGCAAATGTCGCCCACACCCCCACCAGCCCCCACAACCCCGAGTAAACCCGAGCCACCCGATAAAACCGCCCAAACTCCTCCGGCCGATCCAGGTAATAGTTAAGGTCAGGCTTCACCGTGACCAGCCCTGCGATCGAAGCCGCCTTGAGCAGGCCACCCACCGGGTAAATCCACAGCCCGCCATACTGGTACATCCGCGGATCAAAACTCCCGCCGCGCATGCCGGCCAGGGACATGAACGTCACCATCTCATCCGGCTGCGCCGAGTAGAGCCGATACTGCCGAATAATCTTCGCCTTCTGCTTGTCCGTCTGGTTCACCTCGACCATTCGCTCCCGATCGAGCGCCGGCCCACTTGCGGCGTCCGCGGGCCGGTTGGGGTCCGGCAACCACGACGCCCCGCCCTTCTCCACGATTTCCGCGCCACTCCACGCGCGCTCAGCCGACCCAAACACGTAAGGATCAACCGCGCGCGACGGCAATCCCCACCCATCCCCAGTAAAAAATACGATCCCGCCGAGCAGGAGAAGACCCGCGAGAATTGCCCGGCAGCGCATCGGTTGCGACATCGCGCCGCAGTCTACTCCAATCCCCCGCGCCCCGCGACGAAACGCCGCTCCCCCTTCATCTTGACCTTCCCCGCACGCCCCACTAATCTACCCCGCGCATCAGATCGTGCATTTTGGCACGAAGTGCCGGTGGAGTCCCGAGATGCCCGGTGATAAGCCGCCCGAATGGGGTCAGTACCTCACTTCCGGCTTCGAAACCGCAGTGGGAGTTGGCCTGGGTTATTTCGTCGGCCACTGGCTCGACAACCGGTTCGGCTGGTACCCGTGGGCAACGCTGATCGGCGCGATGCTCGGCCTGGCAGCGGGCATGTATCTGCTGATCAAGTCTGCCCTGCGGATGAACAAGGATTGATGTCGCGTGAAGCATTTGCTCTGGATAGCCGCGGGTCTGATTCTGACGGCCGTCGCCGCCGCGATGATCCTCCGCCAAACCAAGGGCGATGCCCACGCCCGCGACATTGCCACCGCGGTGCTGATCACGCTCGCATCGGCTGAGCTTTCGATGATCCCGATGATGCTCGTCCGCCGGTCCGGTCCGATCGCGCACTTCCAAGCGGCGTTCGGTGGGACCGTGCTGCACCTCTTCCTGACCTTCGCGCTGGGGGCGACCGCCTACGCCCTGCACCTGGTCCCCGATCGGCAGATTTTCCTCTTCCTGCTGCTGGGGTTTTACTGGATTTCCCTTGTGTTCGTAGTGCTTGCGATGATCCGGCTGTTTCGCCGATCCGTGTCAGAACATCCGTCCACTGCCGGTGACACCGCCGCCAAGAGTTCTTAACCCGCGCCGCAAGCCGCGCGCGCGACCTTCCGACGAGAGAGGCCATGCTCCAACTGCTCGCCAACGCCGCCGACCCCACCAGCCACGTGCTGCCGCACGAGCTTTTTCACATCGGGCACTGGTTCTCGTTCAACAACCAGATGCTCATGACGCTGCTGTCGGCGGTGCTGATGGTCGTCGTCTTTCGCACTCTCTTCAAAGACGCCAGCGGCGCGGTTCCGACCGGCGCACGCAACTTCTTCGAATCGATCCTGGAGTTTTTGCGGATCGAGGTCTTCCGCCCGGCGCTTAAGGAGCACACGGACCGGTTCGTGCCGTTCCTCTGGACGCTGTTTTTCTTCATCCTCTTCGCCAACCTGCTTGGGCAGATCCCGGTGGACGAGTTCGTGACCCTCGCCAGCGGCGGGCAGATCGAAAGCCACGTCTGGGGGACCGCCACGGGCAGCATTCTCACCACCGGCGCGCTGGCGCTGATCGCCTTCTTCTTCGTGCACGCCAACGGCATCCGGCAAGTGGCCAACGACCTGATCAAGGGCACTTACGGACATCACGGCGGCCACGAGGAGCACAGTTCGCACGAGGCCGCCCACGACCTCGAGCACCCGCGCGGGGAAGGTTTGCCCGCCGACGTGCCCGCCGACGTTCGTGCGCTGGGGAATCCGACCGCTCATTACGCCGACGACGAACACGTCAAACACCACCAGAAGATCGGCAACGTGCACGTTTACGCCGGGCAGCGCATTCCACCCAACATTGCGTGGATCTCAGCGTTTCCGCTTTACATCTGGAACTTCGCCCCGCACCCGTTCAGGCCCGCGCCGGGCGCACCCTGGACGGCGTGGATCGGCGACATCTTCATGTGGGGCTTCCTGCTGATCCTGGAACTGATCGGCGCGCTGATCAAGCCATTTGCACTGACGGTTCGTCTGTTCGCCAACATGATTTCCGGCCACATCGTTCTGGCTTCGCTGATCATCCTGATCCCGGTGACCGCCGGCCCGCTGCTGCACTTCGGCATCGGCATCCCGGTGACGCTGCTCAGCCTGATGATCCGACTGCTCGAAGTGTTCGTGGCGTTTCTTCAAGCGTACATTTTCACGTTTTTAACAACCCTGTTTATCGCCAGCGCGGTAGCGCCGGAGCACTGATACAAGAGGACGGGCCGCGAGCGGCTGATGCCATCATGACGCGATCACGACTGACGAGTCCCCCCCTTCGTGACGGGTGATCGCAAACTGAACTGCAGAAGCCTCCGCGACCCGACCGAGTTGTCCCCGTTTCAAGACCGCCGAGCTTGAGACGACGGGTGTAAAGAGATCGGCATGAAACCTAAACCGCGGGATGCGTCGGACTGTCAGAGTTCGGCCCGCCCGCAAAGTCCGGAGAGATCCGGCAAGGAGCTCGAATGTACATGATCGATTTACTCGCCCAGGCGCAGAGCATGATCGGCGACAAGGGCCTCGGCCTCGCCGGCGCCAGCATCGGCGCGGGTCTGGCGACGCTCGGCTCGGGCCTTGGCATCGGCCGCATCGGTGGCCAGGCCGTGGAAGCGATCGCGCGTCAGCCCGAAGCGGGCGGCCGCATCGGCACGAACATGATCATCGCCGCGGCGCTGATCGAAGGGTTTACCTTTTTCGCGTTGATCGTCTGCCTGTTGGCGTCGCTGAAGTTCACCTGAACGATGGCACGCGCGCTCGTGCGGGTGGCAAGCCCGCGCGGCGCTTTTGACTTTTCACGAGATTCGCCGCTCACGACCCGTTTCGCGAAGGACACAGAGCAATGTTGAAACACCTGATGTGGGCCCTGACCCTTACACTATTGCTGGCCGTCCCCGCCGCCCGCTCGGTGGCCGCGGATGAAACGCACCCGACGTCTGCCGGTGTTGCTGCGGACTCACACCACGACGGCGCCGACGCCAGCCACGAGAAACCCGCGCTCATTCCCGACCTGAGCAAGGCAGCCACGTGGTGGTCGGCATTCTGGGTGATCGCGATCTTCCTGATCGTGCTAATGCTGCTCTACCCAACGGCCTGGAAGAACGTGCTCGCCGGACTTAAAGCACGCGAGCAGCGGATCCGGACGGACATTGCCGAGGCTGAATCCGCCCGCAGCAAGGCGGAGGCGACGCTTCGCGAGTACACCGCGCAGATCGCCGCCGCCGAGCAGCGGGTGCGTGACATGATCACGGCCGCGACCGCCGACGGCGAACGGATGGCGACGCAGATCCGCACCCGCGGCGAGCAGGAAGCACAGGAGATCAAGGAACGCACAACGCACGAAATCGAGCAGGCGAAGAAGCAGGCGATCGCGGAGATTTACGATCAGGCGGCTATTCTGGCGACCAGCGTGGCAGAGAAGATCCTGCGGCGGAATCTGAATCCCGACGATCAGCGCGACCTGGTGTCGCGGAGCTTGGATCAGGTGCAGAACATTAAGGACAACTAAGTCTGGCAGCGCACCTATGGCAAACGACAATCACAATTCCCCGACCGCCGTTACCTATGCTCGTTCGCTATTCGAACTGGCGCAGGACGGGAAGCTGGCGGACGAGATCGGCAAGGATCTCGCAGGCATCGCCGAGGTGCTGCGGACGAATCCGACATTTCAGGCGTTCCTGCGCGACCCGGGCATCAGCCGCGTCGAGCGGACGCGCGTGATCGACGACGTGCTCAAGCCCAAGGTGAACCCCCTGCTGGCGAACTTCCTGGGCGTGCTCAACGCACACGGCCGCCTGGGGCTTCTGGAACAGATCGCGTCGGCGTACAGCGACCTGCAGGACGAAGCCTCAGGCAAGATCGAAGTGGATGTGACCACGGCCCAGAAGCTCTCGGCCGACGAGCTCGAACAGGTGCGCATGAAAGTCAGCGCGGCGCTGAAGAAGGACGCCGTGATTCACCAGTATGTCGATGAATCAATCATCGGCGGACTCGTGCTTCGCGTTGAAGACAAGCTGATCGACGCCAGCGTTCGTTCGCAATTAGAAACCATGAAGCGCCAACTGCTGGCGGCCAGACCCAGGTAGACGTATCACGGGCGTCCCGCCCGTGCGAACTGACTAAAGAAAAAGACAACTCTAATCATCCAACACGATCAGCACGGGCGAGACGCCCGTGATACATCGGAGAGATTCAATGGCCATCAACGTCGCGGAAATCACCAGCATCCTCAAGGGCGAGATCGCTAACTTCGAGCAGCAGCTCCAGGTCAGCGACGTCGGCACCGTCATCGAAGTCGGTGACGGCATCGCCCGCATTTACGGCCTGCGCAACGCCATGTCGGGCGAACTGCTCGAGTTCCAGAACGGCGCAATGGGTCAGGTCTTCAACCTAGAAGAAGACTCAATTGGCTCGGTCGTCTTCGGCGATTACCTGGGCATCAAGGAAGGGGACACGGTCAAGACCACCGGCCGCCTGCTTGAAGTGCCCGTCGGCGAGGCGGTCATCGGCCGCGTGGTGAACCCGCTCGGCCAACCGCTCGACGGCGGGCCGGCGATCGTCACGACCGAGACGCGCAAGATGGACATCGTCGCGCCGGGCATCGCCGACCGTCAGCCGTTGAAAGAGCCGCTGCAGACCGTCATCAAGGCGATCGACTCGATGATCCCGATCGGCCGCGGCCAGCGCGAGCTGATCATCGGCGACCGCAAGACCGGCAAGACCGCGATCGCGATCGACACGATCATTGCCCAGAAGGGCAAAGGCGTGAAGTGTTTCTACGTGGCGATCGGTTCGAAGGAATCGACCGTCGCGGGCATCGTCGAAGTGCTCCGCGCCGCCGGGGCGATGGAGTACACGACCGTCGTCGTCGCCACCGCGTCTGATCCGGCGCCGCTGCAGTATGTCGCCGCGTATGCGGGCTGCGCGATGGCGGAGTACTTCATGTGGAAGGGCGAGGCGACGCTTTGCGTGTATGACGATCTGTCGAAGCAGGCGGTGGCGTATCGCCAGCTTTCGCTGCTGCTGCGTCGGCCGCCCGGCCGCGAGGCGTTTCCCGGCGACGTCTTCTACTTGCACAGCCGCCTGCTCGAACGCGCCGTCAAGCTGTCCGATGCGCACGGCGGCGGTTCGCTCACCGCCCTGCCGATCATCGAAACCCAGGAAGGGGAAGTGTCGGCGTACATCCCGACCAACGTCATCAGCATCACCGACGGTCAGATCTACCTCGAGCCCGACCTCTTCTTCGCAGGCGTGCGGCCAGCCATCAACGTGGGCATCAGCGTCAGCCGCGTGGGCGGCAACGCCCAGACCAAAGCGATGAAGAAGATCGCCGGCTCGCTGCGGCTCGATCTGGCCGCCTACCGAGAATTGGAAGCGTTCGCCCAGCTCGGCACCGAACTGGACGCGGCGACCCAGAAGCAGCTCGATCGCGGAGCTCGACTGGTTGAACTGCTCAAGCAGCCGCAGTACAAGCCGATGCCGGTCGATCAGCAGGTCATGGTAATTTACGCGGCCACGCAGGGGTTCCTGGATGATGTCCCGGTCAATCGCGTCCAAGAGTTCCAGAACGCGTTTCTCAGCTATGTGGATGCCAGCGCCCCGGCAGTGCGCGCCAGCCTGTCCAGCAAGCCGGAACTGACCAAGGAAGTAGAAGAACAGCTCCGCCAGACGTTGCTCGACTTCAAAGCCAAGGGGTGGAAGAAGTAACGTTCTCGCCCGGAAAACGAGTCGTCGCTGGGGCGCCTCGGACGTGGAATCAAATCACGCGTGTTTACGCTGGCGCCGGCGCGATAGGAGCAGCGCGGCTCCGACCACGCTCAGCAAAACTGACGACGGCTCGGGCACTGCTGCAAACGCCGCTTGCACATCTCGCGCGAAGTCTGGAGACAGGCCGGCCGCCGACGGGGGGAGCGCGGTATTGTAGTTCTGGGCAAGCCGTGCCAGATCAAGGAAATCGACCATCCCGTCCAGGTTGAAATCGCCGCGCATCCACCAGTTGTCGGTGCTGCCGGCAACGGTGGTGTTGTAGCTCTGGGCCAGCGCCGCGAGGTCCAGGAAGTCGACCGAGCCGTCGAAATTACCGTCGCCAAAGAGCGTGGCGACCAGCGTAAGATCGGTGGCGGAATAGCGCGGTGCGTAGGCCAGGCCGTTGGGGGCGGTGATGCCCTGGTAACGCGTGAAGATGCCACTGCGCCCGGATGAGGTGACGACCTGGAACTGCGCCAGCGGGCCGGGAACAAACGCGTTGGCGGCCGTGATCTCCAGCGTGCCCCCCAGCGCCGCGGAACCGGAGACGCTGAGGCGATCGTAGCCGCTCCCCGGGCTAACGCCGCCGATCTCGACCGCCAGCGACGCGTTGACAGCGAAGGAGGCCTGGCTCGCAGCGACGACGGCGGGACTGAAAACGGCGGGGCTGGCAGAAGCGCCAGGGGCAAATCGCCCGTTCTCAAAAAGATTCACCGCGCCATAGGTTCCAGATCCCACCGCCTGGCCATTGAAATGAACGTTGGTCGTGCCGCTGATCGTGCCGTTGTTGACCAGCAGGCCGCCATTGACCTCGATCGACGTGCCGGCCGCGGCCGTCAGCGTCCCGGCTGGGTTAATGGTCGTTCGGCTGCCGCCGCCGAGAACCAGCGCCGCGCCGCTGTTGTTCAATACGCCGCCGCTGGGAATGTTGACCTGCCCATCACTGACGAAATCGCTGACACTGGCGGTGCCGTTGACCGTCAGGCGGCCGCTGGAGGTGTTGGTGCCGCCGTTCCATCCCAGGGCCTGGCCGGGGGCGACGGTGAAGCTGCCGCCGTTGGAGAAGTTGGTGACCGAAGCGGGGCCGGTCTGGCTGATGGACGTGCTCGTCAATGTCGTCACGCCAATGAGCGTCGTGCCGCCGCTGATGTTGAACGTGCCGGAACCGCGCAGAAAACCGCCTGCAACCGAGGCGCCGTTCATCGCCACAGTCGCGCCAGCCGCCGCCTCCAGGGTGCCGCCGGGCATGGTGAAGGCGCGGGCCGTGGTCGTGGTGGCGGTGTACGTGAGTCGACCGGCCACTTCGATCGCGACCGGGACGGCGGCCGAGCCTAGGCTGCCGTCGGCGGCGGCTTGGACGGTGCCGGCTCGGACGACGGTGCCACCTGTGTAGGTGTTGGCTGGCCCCGTCAGGGCCACGGTGCCTGCCCCGGTCTTGAGCAGGGTGCCGAAGGTATCAACGCCGTTCGCTACCACCGCGGCGACGGTGAACGTCTGGTTGGCGGCCGCGTCGATGGTCGCCGTCGCCAGGCCGGGGACCGACCCCAGGACGAGGGATCGGGAGACGCCGAACGTGTCGGTGCCGGTGACGACCAAGGTGGCGCCATCGCCCAGGGTCAGGTCGCCCGTGGTGCCCAGCGCGCCGGCCGCCACCCGCAGGGTGCCGCCACGGATGTCCCGCGTACCGGCGTTGCCGGCGTTGGTGAGCACCAGAGTGCCGGTCCCGGCCTTGACCAGCGTACCTCCGGTAACCGGACCCGAGATGGTGTTAACGTCGACCCCGTTGCTGACCACGCGCGCGCTATTCTTGATGGTCACCGGGCGGGCGACGTCGATGCCGCCGTTGAGGAACTCCAGCCCGCCCGCCGTGGAGGTGCTCGTGAACAGGATGAGCGCGTTGGCGGGGTTGCCCAGGCTGGCGTTGGAGTTGATGCCGAGGGTGCCCCCGTCGAGGCGGACGGTGCCGGTGAAGGTGTTCGCCCTGTTCAGGTTGAACCCGCTGGTAGCGCTGAAATTGCTGAACCGCAGCGGGGTGACCGCTCCCGGGGCGGACGCGATGACGCCGCCCAGCGTCACAAGCGAATTGGCGCTCGCCCCGGTGAAGACGTTCGCCTCGACCGTACCCGGGGCGCTGTAAGCCGACAGGCGGATGTCCGCGTAGGTCGCGGCGTTGGTGCTGTCGCCGACCTGGAAGTAGAACCTCTGGCCAGACCCGCGGGCGTCGTTGAAATTGATGGCGGTGAGGGCGTTGATGGCCAACGGGTTGGTCACCCGCAAGTCGCCGCGGTTGACGTTCACCGGGCCGCCCACGCCAATGGTGAAACCAGCCAGGGTAAGGATGCCCGGGCCGGTCTTGGTCAGGCCGTTGGATACGTTGATGGCCGAGCCGATGGTCAGGTCGCTGCCGTAGACGTGGGCAATCAGCTCATTCTGGCCGCTGGCCAGGGTGCCGCCGGTGATCGTCGCCGTGGCGACGTTCGACGGCAGCAGGATGCCGCCGGACTGAAGGGTGAGCGTCCCGGACAGGTTGACCGTCAGCCCGTTGGCGACGAACCGCAGGGAGTTGGTGCCGAATGGTCCATTGGGGATGGTGGAATTGCTAACGTCGGTGTTGAACCCCGGGCCGTAGCCGTTCAGGTCACCAGTGGTGATGGCGCCAAGGCTCCCCCCGCTCGACGTTGCCCAGAACTGCCCGCCGACGGTGGCGAACGCCGGGCCGGCGCCCAATAAGCCGTTCGTCGTCCCGGTCGAGGTCGTGGCGAACAGGTTCGCGCCGCCGGGCGACAAGTCGAGCGTCGCCCCGGCGGAGCGGGTGATGGCCCCCACCCCGATGGTGACGTTGGCCCCGGCCGACGCGTTGATCTGCGTGTGGCCGGCGGTCAGGGTGGTACTGACCACGTTCTGTGTAATGGCGGTACTGGCGTGCGGGACCAGGAGCAGGTCGCCACCAGACGACCTTAGGCCGCCGCTTCCCAGCTTGGAGGCCGTGTTCGTCGTGTAGTCCAGGCGCAGCGTCCCGCCGGCCAGGGTTAGGCCGCCGAACAGGTTGGCGCCGTTGCCGCTCAGGGTGAGAGCGCCCGGGCCGGCCTTCGTCAGTCCGCCGAGGACCTGGTTGCCGCCGCTGGCGAAACTGCCGGAGATCGCCGTCGTGCCAGTCCCGGTGACGGTGATGCCGCCGCTGCCGGGAGTGCCGAGGATCGTGTTCGGGCCGATGAGCAGCGTCGGGAAATCGATGTTCAGCCCGAAGGCGTTGTTGGCGATCGTCAGCGCGGCCGGGCCAGTGCCGGTGAAGAGCAGGCTGCCGGTGGCGAAAGTCGGCAGATCGATCGTCTGCGTCGTCGTCACGTTGTCGGCGACCGTGATCGTCTGGAGGCTCGTCAGCATCTGTCCGGAAACCTGGATGGGCCCGATCGTGTAGTTGTTGGTCGCGCTGGCGAACGTAAGCGACCGGACCTGAAAGGCCGACCCGACGCCGACAAAGTTGGAGACCGCGGTCGGGGCGAAGACGACGTCGGCGGTGGCCGAGTTGGGGACCTGGCTGGGGTTGGCCCAGTTGGCGGCGGTGTTCCAGTTGCCGCCGTTGAGCGCAGCGCCGGTCCACGTCTGGGCGGCAGCCGGCCAACCCAAGGCCAGCAACAGGAACATCCCCAACCCGAACCATTGCATTGAACGGCGCATCTTGTCCATCTCCCCAGCGAGTGGTCGCGATGGTCAATGTAACAAGCCGCCACCCAACAATTGCAAGAATTCCAGCATGATTTCATCACCGTCATTAAAGTGTATTGAGGCAGTACAGTCCGCCCAACTTAACGCCCAAACGAAGACCGGCTTCCGCAAGGAGGCCGGTTCTGCTTTTTTAGGTGCTTTTCCGGTCAACTTTGCGGGTTATTCCTCACAATTTCTCACCATATTCACATTATCGCCAACGAAAATAATTCCCGAGAGTTAAATGAACGCCAAGCTATGCCGTATATCTCAGTGAGCCGCGCGTGTGGGTGATTCGAGAGTGGGACCTATTAGTTAACCGCGGCGTCCAAAACGGAAGCGTTTCATGAGTGCAGTAGACATCCATCGATTGACCGGACAATCCACGCCTAAAGCCCTGTTCGGCTATGACGTGATCGACCACTTGGGCGAGGGCGCAGGAAGCTCGATTTACGTCGTTTCCGACCGGGCGACGCACCAGATTTACGCGCTGAAGCATGTCGTTCGCAAGACCGAAAAGGACGCTCGGTTTATCGAGCAGCTTGAGAACGAATTTGCGGTGTCGCGCAGCTTTGCCCATCCGTCGCTGCGGAAGAGCATTGATATCAAGGTGAACAAGACTTGGCTCGGCAAGGCGACCGAGGCGGCCTTGGTGATGGAATTGTTCGACGGCCTGCCGATGGATGTCGTGCCGCCCAAGGGCATTCCCGAGACGCTGGAGGTGTTTATCCAGGCGTCGCAGGGTTTGGAGGCGCTGCACGCGGCCGGATACGTCCACTGCGACTTGAAGCCGAACAATATCTTGATCGGGCCCAGCGGCGTGGCGAAGGTGATCGACTTCGGCCAGGCATGTAAGGCGGGAACGGTCAAGGAACGAATCCAGGGGACGCCTGATTTTATCGCGCCCGAGCAGGTGAAGCGGGACGCGGTGACCTTTCGGACGGACATTTTCAACTTTGGCGCGACGCTGTATTGGGCGCTGTCGGGGAAGAAGATCCCGACGCTGTTTACGATCAAGAAGGACGAGAACAGCTTCCTGGTGCACGACAAGATCGCGACGCCGCGGGATCTGAATCCGCTGGTGCCGGAGACGCTGTCGAACCTGGTGATGGAGTGCATCCACACGAACCCGGCCAAGCGTCCCGAGGCGATGGTGGACGTGACGCGGCGGCTGGAGATTATCGAGCATTCGTGGAAGCGCCGAGTGGCGGCTGAGGGGGCTTCGCAGGGGTCGAAGGTGAGGGTGGCGGTTTCCTGAGCGGCGGCTGGAAAAACTGATATTTGGAGAGTGAAGATCGGCAGGCTTTCGGGCCTGCCGGTCTTTTTTTATGGGATTACTCGGAGCGCGTGAGCTGGGTGCCTGGGGAAATCGGATGTTAAGCTGGGCGGGTGGAATTTCGCGTTTTGCGCAGATGTCGCATCTGGTCGCATTTGGTCGCATCGCGTTGGGTTCGATTTGCACGGGCGCGTGAAGCCAGGGGAGGGACTTGGCGAGCGAGGGGTGGGTTCGTTTCGCACGGGCGCGCGGGATTGTGGCGCGGTGTGGGTTTTTGTGGCGCGGGGGGACGTTGGGCCGCGACGATATGCTTGTGCGAGCAGTGGCGGTGGGCGGCAGCGTGGGTTCGTTTTGCACGCACGGATGATGGGGCGCGTTGGCGGGGTTTGGCGCGCGTTGGCAGGTTTCGGCGTGGGTGTGGGTGGTTGGGTTGTCGAGGCGCATAGCTGGTCCTCCCTGTTACTGCCGGCGGTGCGCGAATGGGACCACGTTGGCGCATCGCGCAAGGGGAAATGTGGGTTTTTCGCGGGTTTTGGGGGCATTTATTTTTTATTTTTGAGTGGGAGGGAGGTGCGCGCGGAGGGGTAGTGGGATGCCTGATGGATGGGCTTGAAGGCGTGAGGGAAGTTTGAAGGGCGGAATTCGAACGCCGCTCGATCGCGCCATCGGAGAGGGGTTATCCCTCCAGCAACTCGTTGATCTTTCGCTTCGACTGGAAGACGGTCATGCCTCGCTGCACCGCGGCGGCGGCGAGGGCGGACGGGACGGCGGGAATCGCGACGGTTAATGTGCCGATTCGCCGACCGATGGCGGGGTTGTTGGCAAGGTCGGTGACCTGGCCGTCCTGGAGGTGAATTGTGTAGATGCCATCGTCGGACGGGTCCCATCGGGCGCCGCGGGACAAAATCGCGTAAGTGGCAATGCGGGTACTTCCGTGCTTTCCCCGCTCCAAGGACACGAACCGAGCGTTTAGCTCGTAGCCGTTCGGGCCGTTGACGATGATGTCGTTGTCATCGAGCGTGTCGGTATCGATACCGAAGTCGTCGTGGTAGCTGACGGTGAACGTGTACCTGTCACGTGCTCGCTTGCGCGTGCTGGCGTTGGCGAGCGTGGTAGTGGGGGCAGTTGGGTCGAGGGTGAAGACGTCCACGAGGCTGGTCGAGAAGGTCACGTCCTCAGGCGCGCCGCCGGCAAAGAAAGCTTGATTGCCGAGCGTGGCGGCGCCGATCGAATTCCGCGCCCGCGCGAGGGTCGTCGTGGACCAATTGCGCGTCGCGGCATCATAGACGTTCACCGCGTCGCTTGCGATGCCTCCTCCTAGATTGGCTCCAGCGATAATGGCCTTATCGCCCAGGGTGGTCGCGGTGAATTCGCCGCCCGCGTACGAGAGCATGCCGGAAGCAACTTGGCCGGTATTCGCGTCGTAAACATCAACCACATCGCTGGGACTATAATTCGCGCCGCTGGAGGGGTCCAAGAAAAGTCCGCCAGCGAAGACGGCTTGGCCGTCCACGGCGGTCGACGCCATGAAAATCCGCGCTTGCGAGAGTCTCGCCGTCGTCCATTGACCTGTGGCCGAGTCGTAGATGTCGATCACATCGGTATCGCCCGCGAACACTACCTTGCTGCCAACGGTAACGGCGGACATATCGCTGCGCGCCTGCGAAAGGGTGGCGGTGGACCATTGACCCGAAGCGCCGTCATAAATGTCAACGACGTTCGACAGGACGACAGCGCCGTTGCTATCGGTGAGCCCACCACCGGCGAAGAGTGCGAGCTTTCCGACTGTCGCCGCCGCGAAGCCGCCCCGGGCTTGAGAGAGCGCGGCTGTGGACCAGTGCCCGGTATCCGCATCGTAAATATCCACGACATTATTGACGGGATCTGTTGGCGTTACGCCTCCGGCGAACAGCGCCTTGTGCCCCGCCGTAGCGGCTACGATCTGATAGCGGGCAAGTGATAACGCAGCGGTAGACCAGCGATTGGTCGTCGAGTCGTAGATGTCCACCACTGAGCTGGGATCAGGCGGCGGGTAACCGAAGTTCACGGCCGTCGTCCCGCCGGCGAAGATTGCGTTGCCGTCCACGACGGTCACGCCCATCCACCAGCGTCCCTGTGATAGCGAGGCCGTGGACCATTGCCGGGTCACGCTGTCATATAGATCAACGGTCTTCTCCGGCTCGGACTGGCTGCCCGCGAAGATCGCCTTGGTGCCGACGGTCACGGCAGCCACGCTAAGCCGCGGCGTCGAAAGCCGGGCGGTGGTGTGGATCAGGCCGACGGTTGGGGACGTCGGCGTCGCCGACTGGACCGTCGCGCTGAGGAAGAGACGCGACTCCAGTTGCTCGACAACTTGGGAGGCACGGCGTTTTGGGGAGCGATTAGTGAACACCGTATGTCACTCTCATTGTTGGGCTTGAGATGGCCGGGGCGCAGGAGCGATTCAACGTCGCGATGATGCGTCGTGGCACCCGGTGGGTATGGTCGTAGTGTTGACGCCTCATCCATGATGACGCTCTCGGCGGTCGGGCGTTACCGGCAATCGGGTTAAAGAATGGTAAGCCTTCTCAAGCGAACGAGAGAACATTGGCGGGGGCGAAGAGGTTCGTCGGCGTAGGGGTGGCGGCGACTCGAGCTTGGCACATCGTGCGGAGTCATTGCTTTCGGACGCGCTGGGCAGCCCAGCGACTAAAAAGGGCGCCGTTACAATGTTAGTCGAACAGCTTGAGTTGGCGGGTGTCCTGGACTTGGGATTCGATTTGACCATTGGCTAGGCGGGTTAGGAGGGTGTCGCCGGGTTTTACCTGGGTGGGGTCTTTGATGATTTGGCCGGTTTTTTTGTGGGTGGTGAGGCTGTAGCCGCGTTTGAGGACTTCGGCGGGGTTGATGGCGTGGAGGCGGGTGGCGAGGAGGTCGATGCGGCGGGTTTGGGATTGCACGGATTGGGCGGTGGCGCGCTGGAGGCGCTGGGCGAGGGCGGTGATTTTTTGCGAGGCCAGGGCTGTGAGGTGGCGCGGGTGGCGCTCGCGCAGGCGGGCGTCGAGGCGGAGGAGTTTGTCGCTGGAGAGGCGCAGTCGGGTGTGGGTGGCTTGATCC
>JAQGHM010000360.1 GCA_028291615.1 Phycisphaerales bacterium
CCTTGGTCTGCGGGTCGGTCAGGCCCTTCTTCTTGTACATCTTGGTCATCACCGGTCGGGACAGGGCGTCAACGCTCTCCTGGTAGAACTCGACGAATGTGTTGGCTGACTTATCGATCTCGCCGAGCCGCTTGCTCATCTGCCGAAGCGCCTCGGCGACGATTTTTTTGGACGCATCACTCAGCTCGGCGCGAACGGCCTTGACCTTTCCTGCCTCGCCGGTTCCACCCGCCGTCGATGCCAGCTCGAATCCTTCCATCCTGGCCAGCGGCGCAAAGAGCTGCGCGATCGGCGGCAGCGCCTTGCCGGTCTTGGCTGCCTTGATCTTTGAGTCGTTGGCGGCGAGTTCGTCGGCCAGCAGCGCCGCAAACGCCTTGCGCCGGCTGTCGAGATTGAGGATGTCTATCGGAGCGGGCCGGGCCTTGTCTGCGCCGGTCGTTGCCGCCTTTGGCGTGTAGGCGAAGCCTTTGGATTCCTTCACGAGCGTCTCGTGCGCCTCGGCCAGCACGCGGTCGTGATCGTTCGCCGCCTCCTTCATCGCGGCGGCGTAGGCGTCCAGCGCCAGCCGCGTCGCCTTGGTCTGCAGGAGGCATTCAGCCTTGAGCATGAAAAGCTGGTAACGATCGACGGTCTTGGCGGCCTGGCCCTTAAGCGCCAGAGACGCGGTGATCTTCTGCAGCGCCGGGGCGTATTGCCGCTCGTCCACCAGGCGATGCAGTTCCTCGAGCATGACCGACTGCTGGGCGCACGCCGATCCCGACCATCCCGCCATCAGCATGAAAACAACAATCCATCGCATGAAACCTCCCATCATCCGCCTTGGTTTGTCATTCTTCCAGCTACTACTCGCCGCCGCAACGGTTTGTTATCTTTTGCCCCCATGACCAAGGCCAGCCGCTTCGCCGTTTTGATCCTGCTGCTGTCGTGCACCCTCGCTCGGGGCGATGAGCGGGATGGGATTCTCAAAGATGTTAATTCGATTGCCGCTCCAGGGCTGCCGGGGACGGTGTGTGCGCTGAACGATGCGACCTTTATCGTCGCTGATGGGCCGACGGGCACGGGGGCGGGGGCGCTGCGCCAGGGGGTGATCGCGGCGGCTCGGCATGACGGGAAGACCAAGGGCGGCATCGTCCTCTTTGGCCACGATGGGTATTTCGATCCCGCCGCGCTGCAGAAGGCGGATACGACTCCCCTGCTGCTCAACCTGATCCGCTGGGCGGCATCGGCGAACGATAAGCCGCGCGTCGGGGTGATCGATCTGCCGCAATTGGCGGAGTATCTCAAGGGCAAGGGCATCGACGCGTCGCTCCTGCCGCGCGGGCAGTGGGGGGCAAAGTTGGCGGATTACGCGGTGGTCTTCTTCCCCGCGAGCATTCCGAAGGACGACGCGGATGCCGCGATCATCCGCCGCTATCTTGACGGCGGCGGCGCGACATTCTTCGCTGGTACAGGCTGGGGCTGGCTGCAGACGCACCCCGGCCACGCGCTCGCGGAGAACCCGACCAATCGCCTGCTCGCGGGCCTGGGCCTGGCGCTGGGCGACGGCACGATCGAGCGCGATCGCCGGACCGGTGCCATTCCGATCACGCGGGAAGCTTCGCCCATGCTCAACGCGAAGGCGGCCCTGGATCTTCTGGTGGCATCCGCCGGCAAGCCGGACCCGCAACTTCTGAAGGAGAAGAAGACCGACTTCGCGCAGGCCGCGCAGACACTGATGTTCGCCTGCCGCGCCCTGCCGGCGGAATCGCCGCTGATGAAGCGCCTGCAGTCGATCGCCGCCGAGGGCAAGGATTTGCCGCTCCCGTCGCCCGCCAAACCACTTCGCCAGTCCGATGGCCTGTCGCGCGTGCTGCTTACCCTTCAACTCCACGACGCGGAGCAGACGCCGATCGATCAACTCAAGGCCAATCCCGCCGCTAAGGATTTCCCCGGCGAAGTGCCCGCCGCCGCCGAGCGCGTGACGCGGAGGATTATGGTCGACCCGCGCATCCCGCGCTGGCACTCCACGGGGTTGTACGCCGCGCCGGGCGAAGTGGTGACCGTGACTGTCCCGCCGAGCGCCACCAAGTTTCGTTTGCGCATCGGCGCTCACACCGACCACACGTATCACCTTGCGGCGTGGCACCGCGCGCCGGAGATCTCGCGGGAATTCAAGCTGGATCGCGCCGAAACGAAGGCCGCCAACGCCTTCGGTGGGCTCATTTACATCGAGGTTCCGGACAACTCAGCGGGCGAGGCGGTCTCTGTCACCATCGCCCACGCCGTCCCCGCGCCGTTCTTCGTGCTCAGCCAGACCACCCCGCAGCAATGGCGCGACGCGCTGCGCGCCGCACCCGCGCCGTGGGCCGAGCTCGCTACCGCCAAGCTGATCCTCACGATCCGCTCGGACGCGATTCGCACGCTGGATGATCCGACGCCCGTCCTCCAGCACTGGGACAAGGTGATGGACGCCACCGCCACGCTCGCCGCCTGGCCGCTGGAACGCAAGAGCCCCGAGCGCATCGTCCCCGACGCCGACATCTCGGCAGGTTACATGCACTCCGGCTACCCGATCATGACCGGCCTGGACGTTATCCCGGCGATGGTGGACGTGCCGAAGCTCAGGACCGTCAAAGACGGCTGGGGCTTTTATCACGAGATCGGCCACAACCATCAGAACCCCGACTGGACCTTCCCCGGCACGACGGAAGTGACCGTCAACCTTTTCACGATGCACACGCTGGAGATGGTATGCGGCGTCACGAAGGAAGACGCCACCCGCCGCGCGCTGGTCGAGCCCGCCGCACGCATCAAGAAATACCTTGCCCATCCGGACTTCGCCGCCTGGCAGGCGGACCCCTTCCTCGCGCTGGCGATGTACGCGCAGCTTCGGATGGAATTCGGCTGGGAACCGTTTAAGAAGGTCTTCGCGGATTACCGCGCCTTGCCGAGCAACCAGCGGCCGAAGACTGAGGAGCAGAAACACGACCAGTGGATGATGCGCATGTCGCAAGCCACCGGGAAGAACCTCGGCCCGTTCTTCCAGACCTGGGGCATCCCGACGAGTGACGCGGCGCGGAAGTCGATCGAGCCGCTTCCGACCTGGATGCCGGTCGACATGGCGCACTGATGCTCGGTTGAGAACGACCCATTACTTGTCATCGTCCCCATCATCCGGCGTCACGGCCTTGCCGGGCAAACTGAACTCCGAATCCAACTCCTTCTCCTTCTGATCCGGCGACAGCAGCTCCACCAGCCAATACTTCTCCCCGCGATCCCGCGGCGTCACGCGCCCCAGCAGCTTGGCCAGTGGTTTCATCTGCTTGTAAATCCGCGCCCGCGTATCCTTATCGTCCGGCGGGACCACGATGATCGACAACGTCCGCTCCCCACCCTGCTTGGCGTCCTTCCGCGGGAAGACCCGCACCTCGGTCGCGCCGGCCGCGTAGAAATCTTTGATGACCTGCAGCGACATCCCGTGCGACTGCCCCGCCAGCACGCGGTCGTTGCCCCCTTCGATCCAGGTCTTGCCGTCGACGCCGCCGCCATGCAGCATGCGGAACGCCCAGTCGTCGGCGTCGCGCGCGCGGATCGCATCGAGCGAATCGTCCTCGTCGCGGTCCACTTCACCCGCGAGCGTCAATCGCCCGCCGCCGCCACCGCCGCCAAACCCACCGCCTACCGGCAGGCCGCCGATGCCCATCCCGCTCATCATCGCAAAGAGCAGCGCATAGACCACCCAGGTGCGGATCACGAAGATGAAGCTTGAGCACATCAGCACTTCGCCGAAATCCATGTCGAGCAGCTTCATGAAGATGCCCAGGGTCGCGAGGTACGAGATGCACCACCCGATGTACCCGCCCGCCGCGCCGGTGAAGATCATCCCCATCAGCTCGCCGATCGCCCCGGGGAGGATCGCGCACGCCGCGATCTTCAAGACGCCCGGACCGATCGGGCCCAACCCCAGGTCGAACATCTTGACCGTCGCTAGGATGGCGGGGACCGTGAGGATCAGGTTGATCAGCGTCATCACCCCCACCGCGAAGAGCGCCACGCCTGGCTTGACGTCGTGATGGAACACCAGCGCGAGATACGACATCACCGTCCCCGCCACGACCAGCGCGCCGGGTATGTAAAGATCTTTGACGGGATGGAAGAAGACGTCGCCGCTGCGCTCCTCGTCACCCCCGTGCCGCTTGGGCGCCATCTGCGCATAACCGAGCATCGCCGAGGAGCGCTTGCCGCCGCCGCCCGCGCCGGCCATTGCGGGAACCGCCGCCCCGCCCCCGCCCCCACCGGCCCTCTGCGTCTTGATCTTCTTCCCCGTCTTGAGGTTCATGCCGCACCCGACGCAGAGGACCGCCCCGCTCTCCACGCTGGTGCCGCAGGAGGGACACGTCGACCCGCCGCCCCGGGTAAACGCCGGCGGCGTCACCGCTTCCGCCACCACCTCACCCTGCGCCAGGGCATACAGATCCTCAAAGTCCGGCGGCAGCGAATCCTCTGCCGCCACTGCCGCAGCGGGATCCGACGCGGGCACGGTCATCACCGCGCCGCACTTGCACTTCACCCGCTTGCCGGCGAGCTCGGCCTTCCACGTGTAGCTCTTGCCGCACGCGTCACAGGAGAACTTTCCCGCTGTCGTCGATGATGATCCCATATCGCACCCCGCGCGTTGATTCAATCCGGTCTAAATTCCACCGAGATGAGCGTCTGCCCCATCTCCCGTTGGTGAGACTGCTCGTCGG
>JAQGHM010000363.1 GCA_028291615.1 Phycisphaerales bacterium
GTCGGCTCGTCCAGCACGTACAGCGTGTGTCCCGTCGCCGTTTTGCCCAGCTCCGTCGCCAGCTTCACGCGCTGCGCCTCGCCGCCGGACAACTGCGTGCTGGGCTGACCAAGCTTCACATACCCCAGCCCCACGTCGTTCAGCGCCTGCAGCATCTGCTTGATCTTCGGAAAGTTGTCGAAAAACGCGACGGCTTCTTCCACCGTCATGTCCAGCACGTCCGCGACGCTCTTGCCGCGGAAATGGATCTCCAGCGTCTCGGCGTTGTAGCGCTTCCCCCTGCACACCTCGCACTGCACGTACACGTCCGGCAAAAAGTGCATCTCGATCAGCTTGTTCCCCTGTCCCTGGCATGCCTCGCACCGCCCGCCCTTGACGTTGAAGCTGAAGCGCCCCGCCTCGTACCCGCGCACCTTCGCCTCGCGCGTCAGCGCGAAGACCTTGCGGATCTCGTCGAACACGCCGGTATACGTCGCCGGGTTGCTCCGCGGCGTCCGCCCGATCGGCGATTGGTCGATCTCAATGACCTTGTCGATCTTGTTCGTCCCCAGCAGTTGCTTGTGCTCGCCCGCCTTGAGCTTCGAACCGTAAATCTTCCGCTTGAGCGCCGGCAGCAGCGTCTGATTAACCAGCGTAGACTTCCCCGACCCCGACACCCCCGTCACCAGGATCAACCCGCCGAGAGGAATCTTCACGTCCACGTTCTTCAGGTTATTCGCGCGGCACCCCTTGAGCTCCAGGCAGTTCTTCTCCGCATCGATCGGCCGCCGCCGGCAGGGGGTAACGATCGCGAGGTCGCCGGTGATGTACTTGACGGTCGATGACTCTTTCGGATTGCCGATGACGTGTTCGAATGCTTCGGATCCGGGACGGCGCTTTCTCGTCGCACTCGAAAGCTCTGTCCCGGCGTGCTGGAGTACCGCCTTCAGGGGCCCCGCACACACCACATGCCCGCCGTGTGCCCCCGCTCCAGGCCCGATGTCGATCAGATAATCCGCCGAGCGAATGCAATCCTCATCGTGCTCGACCATCAACACCGTATTGCCAATATCGCGCAGCCGCAGCAACGTCCGAATCAACCGCGCGTTGTCGCGCTGGTGCAGCCCGATCGTCGGCTCATCCAGCACATAGCAGACCCCCACCAGCCCCGACCCTACCTGCGTCGCCAGCCGAATCCGCTGCGCCTCCCCGCCCGACAAACTCCCCGTCTTGCGATCCAGCGTCAGATATCCGAGCCCCACGTCAAACATGAAGCCAAGCCGCGCCTTGATCTCGCGAATGATCGGCTCTGCGATCACCTCCCCCTCCGCAGACAACTTGAGGTTCTCAAAAAACGCCTTCGCCTTCTCAACCGAAAGCGTGCTGACATCATGAATCGACATCCCCGGCAGCGTCGTAGACGTGGCCGCGACCTTCGCGCCGCGCGCCGTCTTGCCATTCACAGTTGGCATGGGCGTCTCGCCCATGTTTGTATTCCCGTTCACGGGCGCGACGCCCGTGCCACCTGTGGTATGCAACCGCACCGCCATCGCCTCGCGCTTCAACCGCGTCCCGCAACACGTCTCGCAAGGCTGCTCGCTCATGCACTGGTGTAGCCGCGCCTTCACCCACTCGCTCTCCGTGCTCTCGAACCGCCGCTGCAGATTCGGAATCACGCCTTCAAACTCCGATCCGGTCCCGTTGTCCCCCTTCGCAGCCGTGCCATACATCAGGATGTCGCGCACCTTCTTGGGAATGTCCTTGTATGGCTGGCTGTAAGCCGCCCCGAAGTCCCGCGCAAAAGTGCGGAGGATGCGCGAATAGTAGATGTTCATCCGCTTGCCGTTCTTCCGCCAAGCTTCGATCGCCCCGTTCTCCAGAGACAAGCTCTCGTCCGACACCACCATCTCCGGATCGAACTCGAAGATCGTCCCCAGCCCATGGCAAGACGGGCACGCCCCGTGCGGCGAGTTGAAGCTGAACAGCCGCGGCTCGAGCTCAGTCAGGCTAACCTCCGGATGCTCCGGACAGGAGAACTGCTCGCTGAACACCTGATCCGCCCATACCCCTTTTTCATCCTGCGTCGAAATGATCACCAGCCCCTGCGACAGCTTGAGCGCCGTCTCCACCGAATCCGCAATGCGCGACCGCACCTCCGGCTTCACGACGATCCGGTCCACCACCGCCTCAATGTTGTGCGCAAACGTCTTCTTCAGCGCCGGAAAATTCGCCGGCGTCGTCAGCTCCAAAATCTCCCCATCCACCCGCGCCCGCACGAACCCCTGCTTGTGCAATGCGCCAAACGTGTCCTTATGCTCCCCCTTCTGCCCCCGAATCAGCGGCGACAGGATCATCATCTTCGACCCCGCCGGATACCGCATCACTGAATCCACGATCTGCGAAGCCGACTGGCTCGCGATCACCCGCCCGCACTTCCAGCAGTGCGGCGTCCCGGCGCGCGCAAACAGCACCCGCAGGTAATCGTAAATCTCCGTCGTCGTCGCCACCGTCGACCGCGGGTTCGACGACGCATGCCGCTGCTCGATCGCGATCGTCGGCGGCAACCCCTCGATCTCATCCAACTCCGGCTTCTGCAACTGATCCAGAAACTGCCGTGCGTACGTGGACAAAGACTCCATGTACTTCCGCTGCCCCTCGGCAAAGATCGTGTCAAACGCCAGCGTAGATTTCCCGCTCCCCGAAAGCCCGGTAATCACCACCAGCCGATCGCGCGGGATCTCCACGTCGATATTCTTGAGGTTATGCTCGCGGGCCCCGCGGATTCGGATCGATTTTTGTGTCATAGAAAGGCTTTGGCAGAACCGTGGCAAAGCGCGCCGGATTGTACGGCGGGTGTTTGGGAAAACAACCGGCGGGGCGCGCGAACATTCTACGCCTGAATCTGAGAAGAAGATCAGGGAATTTCGGCGCGCGAAAAAGGAGTGCCTTGGTGTGCAGGGTTACGGTTGCTTCGCACTTTCCTTGGCGGCAGGGGTGGATGTGACCGTCGCGGACATGTTGGAGAGCAGGCCGGTGGTATCACCGGTCAGGGTCGCATCGATGCGGACGGTCTCCGACCCGCCGTCAACGATGGGGGAAATGCTGGAGATCTGGGCGGTAAAGGCGCGCTTCGGATAAGCCGCGACGCGGACGGCGATCGGTTGTCCAACGGCATACACGGCCAGTTCGGATAAAGGGATGCTTGCCTGGAGCTTAAGCACGCCGGTTTCGACGACGGTCGCGAGCGTCTGGTCGCGGGTGATCCGTTCCCCGGCGCGGACCGAAACTTCGCCAACGGTTCCGTCGATCGGGGAGAAGATCCGCGTTTCCGCCAGGTCCTGTTTCGCGACGTTCAGGTCCGCTTGGGCGACCTTCAACTCAGCCAACTTCTGATCGACCTCTTCCTGCGACACCGTCGCCTGCTTGGCCAGGGCTTGGACACGGGCGAATTGCGCCTCGGCGAGCGCAAGCTTAGCCTCGGTCCGCGCCAGCGCAGTTTGGGCACGCCGGGCGTCAAGCTGGATCAGCACGTCGCCCTTCTTCACACGGTCCCCTTCGTGGACGCTCACTTGGTCCACCAGGCCATCACCAGCGGGCCGGACGCGAAGCGTGGCGGCGGCGATCCAGCCAACAACCCGGTGCTCGGCGGCGCGACGGCCCAGTGCTTCCTTCACTTTCCTCGCGCGGGCGATGACTTCGAGATCCACGTCCTCCTGCGCCTTCTTCATCTCGAGCACGCGCGGGTGCGTTTCGCCGTACCCCTGAACCTTGACCAAGTCATTGAGCTCACGCTGGGCCCGCGACCGCTCGGCGAGCAGCCGCATCAACTGCGCATCCTTCCGAGCCAATTCCTCGATTTCCAGTTGCTTCAGCAGTGCTGGCAAGTCCTCTGCTGCGCTAGCGTCGGTGGTTGGGTTGGGCTTGGCCGGCGCGGCGGGGTTGGCGGCGGGCTTGTCCTGTGCCACGACGCGCCACGGCGGGATAGCGAGGAGCGAGAGGAGTACCGCCGCGGCGACGGCCAGGGCCCAGCGGCGCTTCGACCAATTGGCGAGATGTGTCATGGCGAGGATCCTTTGTTCGAGAACCTTGCGGGAATCAACCACGCCGGCGGCCAGCGCCGGCGCGGGAGCAAACGCGCGGGCAGCGACGGCGACCAAGGCGCGGGCATAATCGCAGGCCTGGACGCGGCTGACGGCGATCGCCAGCTCGTCGCACGCCATCTCCTCCGCCCCCCGCTCTTCACGCCGGGCCAGCCAGACCAGCGGGTGGAAGAAGAACAGCACCCCAACCGTCGCGCCCAACCACGTCCAGGCGAGATCGCGGCGGCGGACGTGGGCGAGCTCGTGGGCGAGGACTGCTTGAATCGTCTGAATCCCGGCGTCCAAAAGCTCGGCGGGAAGGACGATCGTCGGACGGACGATGCCGAGCAGCAGGGGGCCGGGAACGTCCGTGCCAGTGAGGAGGCGCGGCGGGCGCCGGAGGCCGAAGCGGCCGGTGAGGTCCTCCAGCGCCAGCGCGAGACCGGATTCCGCCAGAGGAACGCACCGCCGGCGCAGGCGTGCGCCCGCGCGGCTGTGCCGGACCAATCGCAGGACAGCGAGGGTCGCGCCGATGCACCAGAGCGTGACCGCGACCGCAGGGAGCATATTGGCTTTAGGAGACGCGATAGCGGCGGCGTTGATTCGAGCGCCCACGGGCGCGGCGGCCGAACGTGAGACGGACGGCTTGTTCGTTATCTCTGGCGAGGACGACGACGACGGCATAGGCGCCGCAGTCGCCTCTTTACGCGTAACGTTTGAACTGACCTGCGCGGGAACCGGCGGCGGCAACAACGCCAATTGCAGTGGCGTCGTCCAAATCAACGCCGCGAGAACCTTCACGTAGGCCAGGCGCCAAAGCCAGCAGCGAACGCGCCCGGGCATCCGGCGCCACATCCGGCAGAGCGCCCATACCACCGCCAGCGCCGCCCCGCCCTGCACGCTCGCCCAGGCCAGCGCGCTCATCGCTGCGGTCGCGTCAATCGACATGGCCAGCGGGGTCATGAGGTTTTCCTCCCTTCGCCGGCCTCAAGCTCGTCAACGAGGCGGCGAAGCTGCGCGACGTCCTCGGGGGACAGGCGGGCGTCTTCAGCGAGGTACGCGACGAAAGGCGACGCCGAGCCGCCCAGGGCGCGATCGACGAATTCACTGACCAGGTTCCGCACAAGCTGGCGCGCCGGGACACGAGGCGAATACTCATACACGCCGCCACGCTTGCGACGCACGAGGTACCCCTTGTTGACCAGGCGGGCCATCACGTTGAGCACCGTCGTGCGAACGTGCCCCTTCGTGCGCAAGACGTGCTCGGCGACTTGGCGGACAGTCACCGGGCCGCCGCACGATTGGATGTGCTGCAGGATCTCCAGTTCGGCGCGGCCGATCGGAGGTTGGACTTTCGAAGCGTGCGAAGGCATAGGCGGCGTCCTCACTGACGACAACTGTCGTCAATGTACGTGTGACGACAACTGTCGTCAAGTATTTTGTTCGAAAAATACTGCACGCCAGCCTGACGTCCGCCACCCCTCACGCCCGCGCCAACCGCCGCCCTCGATCAGCCCCCTCCGAATCATCCCCCTTCCACTGGCTCCACTCGATCAAACACGCCAGATACACGAAGCTCACCAGCGCCACTGCCAGCGCATGCAGCTTGTAATCCTTCTTCAGCAGCGTGTCGTAAAGCCCATGCAGCACGATCGACGGCATCGCGACGATCGCCGTCGTCCACAGCATCCCGCCGATTCCCTCGATGGCCGTCATTTGCCCCCGCACCTTGTATAAAAAGATCGCCACCGCCGCCGCCCACGTCGCGTGCAGCGCCACGCACGACACGAACCGCACCAGGTAGATGTCCCCCCCGCCGATGCCGTTGTAATACCGGCCCGAATAGATGATCCCCTCCGCCACCCCGAATCCGACACCCGACGCCAGCCCCCACAAACAAGCCGTCCGCCAGGTCGCCCGCGCCGGCAGGTTCTGCACCATCACCATCAGCGGCAGCGCCTTGCACACCTCCTCGCACAGCCCCACCCCGAACGTGTACCCGAAAAAGCTCGCCGCAAAACCATTGCTCGGATCGTCCGCAGCGTAATACGAAAAGCCGATGAACTTCACGATGTAAAACAGCAGCACGATGATCCCGCGCCCGCGCACCCAAACCCCCTGCGTCGCCTCCGCCACAAACTGAAACCCCAGCAGCAGCAGGATCCCCACCGACCCCGTGAATATCCCCGTCAAGAGCAGGCTCTTGGGTTTCGCGCATCCGGGATGAAACAAAAACACCAGGACCGTCAGGAACAACAGCGCCGACCCACCGGCAAGCACCCAGTGCGTCATCGAATCCCGCGGCAGCAGCGCTCCGTCAATCCGATGCCCCGGCAACAGGTCGATCGCCTCAAGCGGCCCCGCCGTCTCCGGCAGCGCCGCAATCTTTTCCTTCACCTCCGGATGAGCGTCAATGCTCTGGTCGATCAGATCTCCGAGGTCCCCGCGCTCACGCCCAAAGCTCGACACAATCAGCGGCACCATCGCCAGCAGCAGCACAAAGTAAGTAAAATCACGCCAAGACCGCCCCTGACGCGCCCCCAGCGGCAGGTCGTCATCATCATCCTCCTCAACTCGTGACGGCGCCCGACGATAAGGCGGCGCCGTCACGCCAGCGTCATCGCCCGCCGCCGACGCCGCCCGCCGCGGCAACCGCACCGCCGCCGGTGCCGGCGCCTCAGCCAGCTCATACGGATCAAACGGATCATCCCCCGCCAACAGATCCACCTCCGGCTCAACCGCCGGCACCGGAATCTGATTGATCTTCTTGCAAGCCGGACACCGCGCCCGCTTCCCCGCCGATCCGTCCGGCGCTTTCAAATTTTTCCCACATGCGCAATGCCACTGAATGCTCACGACGATCTCCCCTCTCCAGGTCCGCGGCTCAAGGCCCGGCCCTACGGAAAGTTCCATTAACTGCGTCTAATTCAACCCGCTTTTCTTTGCGCTCTTTGCGTCTTAGCGGCCGCATTTCGTTGACGTGCTCACCGACGCATTGTGCGCAGCCAACTAACGAATTTCAACTTCAAAACCGTCCTCAATACACGATCAAAAACCCCCCATCCCCCGTCGCCACCGCCGTCGGCAACGACCACGCCACCAACCCCCGCTCCATCCCCGCCGCCCCCGCCACCGGCTTCAGCGACCGATCGTAAACCTGCCAATGCACCGTCCCACCGCGCTTCCAAGCCGTCCCCTCATCCCAGGCAAAGAGCACTTCCCCATCCTTGTTGATCGCTAGCGAAGGATGCTTTCGATTGTTACCCTTCCCCGCCGCCGCGACAGGCGTACCAAAACCCTTCGTCCGCGGATCGATCGCCGCAAAAGAAACTTGTCCCCCCGTCTCCCAAGCCCCCAGCATCCGCTCACCCGATCGCGCAAACGAAGCCGTGCTCATCGGACAAACCTTGGTCGCAAAACTCTCCACCTTCGCCGCCGAATACCCACCCCCGCCAGCCGCCGGCTCCAACAGATAAATATCCCGAGTCTCCGCATTCGCCGCGCGGTAGATCGCCATCAACCGCCCATCCCCATCCACCCCCAACCGCATCCCGCAACACCCACACGCCCCCGTCGCATCCGTCAACATCGCCGTCTCCGCCGCAAAGCGCTTTCCCTCATCCTTCGAAACCGCCAGCCAAACCCGCCGATTCTCTTCCCCGCGCATCCCCGGCATCGGCGCATGCCACGCCACGTAAACATTCCCCGCCCCATCCGCCGCAACCGACCCGCCCCCATCCAACCCCGCCGCAGCAGTGATCAAGTTCCGCTGCGCCTCAAACCCATCCCCCGCATCATTCATCCGCGCATAGAGCATCGGCGTCCCATCCCCCACCGCCTTAGGCAGCGCCACCGAAGACCCCATCCAAGCCACATGAACCCGATCCCCCTTCCCAATCGCCAAGTGCGCCCCGCGCACCGTCCCCGTAGCAATCGCCGCCCCCGCCTGCGAATTCACCCGAAGCGCCTTCCCCCAAGTCCGCCCCCCATCGGCAGACGTAACGTAAAACACATCCGACCGCCCATCCTCCCCCTTCAAATAAATCAAATGCACCTTCCCCAAAGAATCGACTGCTGCCTGCGGCTGCACCCCCCCATCCGGACACCGCACCACGCGCACCTCAGGCGTCGCGGCCATTACCAACGTCGGCATCGCCACCAGCAGCCCGATCAGCATCTTCATGTAATAAAATACCTCTGCGCCGCCGCGCTGTTGGCAAAGCAAGACTCGTGAAAACACGGCGCGTTCCACATTCTGATTGAACCCGGATGATGCGCTGTTATCATCCGCAGGCCGCGATTGGAAACTGCCATTAAGCGGGGTAAACCGGGTCGTCTGAAGTCGTTATCGGGAAGGGCAAATGCCAGGAACAATGTGGTCGTCTCCAAGCCGTCGCACGCGACGCGCGACGCGGTACTGGCATGCCTGCTCCGCCGCGATCGCGGCCGCCCTGTTGCCGGCGCCCTTCGCTGCGGCACAGGTCACGGGCACTTGGAACGGTTCGAACGGAAACTGGAAGGACCCGCTGAAATGGGCCGGCGGGGTACCCGGAAGCGGTGCTGGTTCTCCGGCGGGTCAGGGTGACGTCGCCAACTTCCTCAAATCCACTCTCTCAACGACCATTTCCCTGACCGACGCCCGCACGATCGGCACGCTCCACTTCGACAGCGCCAATCCCTACACGGTCTCGGGAACTTCGACGCTCTCGTTCAACGCCAGCAGCGGCAGCGCCGCCATCATCGTTACCACCGCCAACGGCAAAGCCTCGACGCAAAACCTCAACGTGCCGATCCGGCTCAACTCCCCGCTGAGCGTCAACGTCGCATCCGCTTCGGCGTCCCTCACGCTGAACTCCTCGATCACCGACGCCGGCGCTGGATTCGGCGTCACGTTCGACGGTCCCGGCACTGTCACCATGGCCGGTTCGAGCGCGAACAGCTACGGCGGCCCCACGACCGTAAATGCCGGCACGCTCGTTCTGAGCCCAGGCACGGTGCGGATTCCGGGAACGTTAATCATCGGTAATGGCAGCGCGAGCGCCACGGTGCGCGGCACCGCCGGGGAAGTGATTGCCGACGATGCCGACGTCGTAGTGCAGGCTGGTGCAACTTCAGCGACCAACGGTGGCGTTCTGGATTTTCAGGTTGCCAGGGAGACCATTGGTTCACTCGCCGGCGCGGGTCTGGTGACGGGAACTGGACTGGTGGTGGCAGGCTCCAAGTCCACAACCTTCTCCGGAAAGTTCCAATTCGGCGACTTCTACAAAACCGGAACCTCCACTCTCACGCTGACCGGAGATACCAATCACTTCGTCGCATTCAACCTCAGCGGCGGCACCCTCGTCCTGGGGAGCGACGGCGCGCTGGGGACTGCTAGACTTTACCTGAACAACCCCACATCCATCAGGCAGGCGAACGGCCCTGGCAACGTCATCGTGCAAGCCACGTCGCCGCGCCTGGCCGGCAACGCGGTCATCGCCGCCGGAACCGTCACCTTCGACGGCGCGGCCCCGATGACGTTCGGATCGTTGGAGATGCCCCTTAAGACGAATCTTGTTGTCAACGCCGACACCACATTCACCGGAGTCGTCTCCAGCGATAGCTTCCAGGGATTCACCAAATCCGGCCCCGGTACACTGACCTTCGAAATGCCCACGTACGGCGGCCCCACCGTGGTCAACGCTGGCACGCTCAAATTCGCCAATGGCAGCTTCGGATCGAGCAGCAGCTACATTCTCAACGGCGGCATCCTCGACGTCTCCGCCGGTGGTACGAACGTCACTCTGGCCGTGAAACTGGCCGGCGTTTCATCGACTGTACGCGGATCGCTCACCGTCAACAGTAACAGTTCGATCTCCGGCACCAACCTGACACTCGGCGACCTGAAGATCAATACCAGTATCAACCCCGCGCTCACCGGCACGCTCACCGCCGGAGCCATCGACTACGGCGGTAGCTGGCAGACGATTCCGGCCGGCACGGTCATCGACGGCGCCGGTGCGGTCACGCTCGGAACGTCGGGTATCATCTTAATGCAAGGTGAGGCGGACAAGCCGTTCGCCGTCGCCGGCACACTCTGGGGACAGGGGATCATTCGCGGCCCAGTTGACGTCTACAAATCCGGCGCCGGCGCCGGCGGCTCGATCGGGGCGGGAGACGGTAAGCTGCGCAGGGGCATCCTCACGACCGGCGACTTGACGATCGAATCCGGCGCGACGGTCATCGCCGCAATGAGCGGCACGAACGGCAGCGCGATTAACGTCAATGGAACCATCGACCTTGCCGGGGCACTATCCGTGCTACCTCCCGGATCACCCATCGATAACACCACCTACCTGGTCCTCAACAACGACGGCTTCGATCCAATCAACGGCCGCTTCAGTAACCTCCCCAACGACGGCGACGCGCTGACCATCCATTCCACAGGGTTTGATTACCTCTTCGCCGTCAACTACCGCTATGACGCCGCCGGCGATGGCGCAGCAAACGACGTTGCCTTGACGATGTCCGTCGTCCCCACCCCCGAGCCCACCGCCCCAGCCCTGCTGGGAATCGCCGCCATGCGCCTCCTCCTCCAGCGCCGCCGCGCCCCCCGAAGCTGAACACCCGCTCGGCCTACGTCACTTCGAGTGACTAGGTCCCGCTCGTCCGCTATCATCCCCCCTCCCCATGAAGATCCTCCTCTCCAACGCCGTCGTCGCCCACGGGGCTTTTCACCACTGGATGACCCGCGACATGCGCGCCCTGGGCCACGAGGTCGCCCTCATCGACCCCGACGAGCTCTGCGAACAGTTCGGCATCGAGCTTTACCGCCGCGTCCTCCTCCAGCGCATCGCCGCCGAGCGCCCCGACATGCTCCTCCTCTACCCGCCCTACGATCTCCTCCGCCCGCAGGATGCGCAAAAGATCCACGACATGGGCACCGTCACCGTCGGCTTCGCCTATGACGACCCGATCTTCCTCCCCTCCTACCTCCGCAAGCCCGGCGACTTCGAGCTGATCTGCTCCCAGTTCCAGAAGGTCTACGACGTCTACGTCACCACCTCCCGCGCCATCGAGCGCGAGGCGAGCTCCCGCGGCATCTCCCACATCCGCCACATCCGCTGGGCCTGCAACACCCCCGCCCCGCTCGGCGACCGCCCCCGCGACCTCCCCGTCGTCGTGATCGGCGCGCCCTACCCCCGACGCGTCAAGATGGTCAAGCACCTCAAGGACCGCGGCATCAAGCCCGTCGTCTTCGGCGCCGAGGGCTGGAAGATGTTCGCCGACGTCGCCGACTGCTACCAGGGCATGCTGACCCGCCCGGGCATGTTCGAGATGTACCGCCGCGCCCAGATCGCGATCGCCCCCGCCGACTGGGAGTCGACCTACACCCCGATGGTCAAGCTCCGCACCCTCGAGATCGCCTGCATGGGCGCGTTCCAGCTCTGCGAGACCTGCGAGGACCTCGCCGACTACTACGTCGACGGCGAGGAGATCGTCTCCTACCAGGACTGGGACCAACTCGCCGACCTCATCAAGCAGTACGGCGCCGACGCCAAGCGCCGCGAGGAGATCGGCCGCGCCGGCCACGAGGCCACCAAGAAGAACCACGTCTGGACCGTCCGCTGGTCCGAGATCGAACAACTGGCCCGCCCGGTCATGGCGAAATTCGCCGAGAATCAGTCCACCCCCGCCCGTCGCGACGACCACCTCCCGCACGAACTCGGCCTCAGCGCCTGCGCCGGCCACTACGAAAAGCTCGGCGACACCAACACCGCCCTGATCGCCGTCGATGAGTGGCTGACCCTCAACCCCAATTACTACACCGCGCTATTGGCCAAGGGCCGCCTCTGCCTCGCCGAGAAGAAGTTCCCCGAGGCCGAGCGCAGCTTCCGGGCCGCCCTCGAGGTCGCCGACGACCTCTGCCCGCGCGGCGTCGACTCCACCGTCACCCAGCGCAAGCTCGGCCCGCGCCTCGGCCTGGGCAAGGTCTTCCCCGGCATCTTCCCCCGCGCCGTCGAGGCCTACTGCCACCTCCTGATCCTCTACGCCACCACCGACCGCGAGGAGGACGCCGAACGCCTCATGAGCCAACTCGCCGGCATCGGCCAGGACGTCTTGTTCATCTCGATCGTCTCCATGATCGCCGAGCAGAACATCGAGCAGGTCATCGGCCCGAAGTACCTCGCCCGCTTCGTCGAGATCGTCATCAGCCTCGAGCCGATCGTCTGGGCCGGCGAGCGCAGCCGGCACCTCGCCCACTTCTGGATGCTCCGCGGCCAGGCCCTCGCCGCCATGGGACGCCGCGACGAGGGCCGCGAGTGCCTCCAGTTCGCCCTCACCAAAAGCCCCTACCCCAACGTCGAGCAACAGATCCGCACCGGCCTCGCCCAACTCGGCATCCGCTAGGACCCTCCCGGGTGGGGCAGCACTTCTCACCTTCTTGGTGGGGCGGACATTCTTGTCTGCCTCTTGTGTCTTTTGTCTTTCTCTGCCCGTCCGCCGAGTCTCCCCTTGCCAGGACGTAACACCCCTCACCATCCGTACCACCGCCCGCATTCTCAGGCAATTCCCACCTCATTTTTCCGGGTCCCCCACGCGCCCCGACCGATGTTGAGAATGGTGGCTGGCGTCGATTCCGCCGCACACTAAGTTATCAGACCTCGGTCCGGTCCCCATGGAGAGCACCCCGATGCGAATGCCCCGCGCGCAATGGTCCGCCGCCCTGGAACCCCTCGAGCGCCGCCTCTGCCTCAGCGCCGCCCCCGCCCTCGCCGCCCTCGCCTCGCCCGCCGCCAGCCCCGGCCGCGCGATCACGCCCAAGGCCTCCGGCCCCGCCCTCACCCTCGCCGACCGTCAGGAACTCCTCGCCAACTGGGTCGGCTCCGACAAGGCCACCCTCACCTCCCTCCTGAACGCCAACAACACCGCCGGCTTCGACAACGAGCTGCTCAACTACATGAAGACGCGGACCAACCGCCACTACTTCTTCGACACCTCAGACGCCGCCGGCATCCTCAACTTCATCAACGGCGACTCCGGCCTGGTGAACCAGAAGAACGCGAAGATCGCCAAGGCCGACAATATCCTCGCCTACCTCTTCCCCGACGCCGTCAGCTCCACCTCCTACACGATCCAGCTCTCCGCCGGCACCGTCGACTGGCTCAACCAGCCCTCGACCTCGACCAACACCGAGTTCCTCTACGTGCTCAACCGCCACTTCTACTGGAACGACCTGGCGATGGCCTACCGCTTCACCGGCGACGCCAAGTACGTCACCGAACTGAAAAACCAGCTCGACTCCTGGTCGCGCCAGTACACCCGCCTCACCAAGCCGGATGACTGGATCAGCCAGACCGTCCGCCCGAAGTGGGACCTCTACACCACCTCCGAGCGCGTGAAGAACTGGATGTCCGCCTACTACATGGTCCTCGGCACCTCCGGCTGGACCGCCGCCTCCAACACCCTCTTCCTCCACCGCCTGCTCGTCCAGGGCGACTTCATGTCGCGCACGACCAAGAACTACGAGCTGACCAGCAACAAGGCCACCGGCCACGGCACCGCCCTCTACGAGCTCGGCATGATGTTCCCCGAGTTCAAGAGCGGCGCCGCCTGGCAGACCCAGGGCGCCAACCTCCTCTTCAAGGCCATCGACGCCCAGTTCCGCGCCGACGGCGGCCACTACGAGCAGTCCCCCGGCTATCACGGCGGCGCCATGATGAGCTACCTCGACGCCTTCCAGCTCGCCAGCAAGAACGGCTTCGACTGGGCCGACAAGAGCCAGCGCAAGCTCCGCAAGGTCTTCGACTTCTACTACCAGCTCCTCTCCCCCGACGGCACCCAGGCCGCCCTCTCCGACACCTACCGCTCCCAGGGCACGACCCTGTTCAGCGGCGCGTCGATCCTGCTCGGCCAGCCCCAGTGGCCCAAGAGCCGCCCCCGCCTTGACGACGTCTGGCAGCTCGGCACCGCCGCCAGCACCCCGCTCCTCTCCGCCCCCACCGTCCCCGCCCTCACCGGCCGCGGCGGCACCGCCTACTTCGCCGACTCCGGCTACTACGCCACCCGCACCGGCGAGGACCGCGACGCCCGGCAACTGATCTTCGACGCCGGCCCCAAGGGCGACATCCACGGCCACTACGACCTGCTCAACTTCGAGCTCTACGGCTACCAGCACCCCCTGATCGCCGACCCCGGCCTCCTCTCTTACTCCAAGTCCTACGCCGCCGACCGCGCCACCGTCATCTCCACTCCCGCCCACAACACGATCAGCATCGACGGCCTCAACCACGCCGCCAGCGAGAAGTCCACCGTCGCCAAGCTCACCCTCTGGAACCGCAAGCCCGACAGCGTCCAGATGGCCGCCACCCACTACGCCTACGCCGGCTTCAAGGGCGCCCCGGTCGTCGCCCGCGACATCTGGCACGACCGCAACGACGTCTTCCTCGTCGTCGACTTCGCCGCCGCCTCCGCCACCCACACCTACACCCAGTCCTTCAACCTCTTCACCATCAACACGACCAAGTTCTCCGGCGGCGTCATCCACACCAAGGCCGGCAACGGCGACGTCCTCCTCCAGCCCCTCCTCCTCGGCGGACAGACCACCTCCGCCAAAAACGCCATCCTCTCCAACGGCCCCCCGCCCTCCGGCACCACGACCGGCCTCCGCTTCGCCATCAACGCCACCGCCCGCAGCACCGTCTTCGCCACCCTCGTCGTCGCCTACGACAACGGCGTCGTCCCCAGCGTCTCCGCCAAGTGGGTCAAGATGCCCACCGCCACCCGCTCCGGCCAGATCGAGCTCACCAAGAACGGCGTCAAGACCATCGT
>JAQGHM010000400.1 GCA_028291615.1 Phycisphaerales bacterium
AGCAGTGGTGGCAGGGGAATCCGGGTCGTCGCTAACGCTCCGAACCCGGCGTGGGGCGGCACCGCGAGTCTTCACCGGATCTCGTCGGTGGCGCGGCGGCGGTCTTGTTCGTGTTTGTGCTTCTTGACGGCGAGGTCGATGGCGAGGGAGATGGCGGCGCGCATCGAGCCGGGGTTGGCCTTGTTGCGGCCGACGATGTCGAAGGCGGTGCCGTGGTCGGGGCTGGTGCGGATGATGGGGAGGCCGATCGTGCAGTTGACGGCCTGGTCGAAGGCCAGGAGCTTCACGGGGATCAGGCCCTGGTCGTGGTACATGGCGACGACGGCGTCGTAGGTGCCATGCTTGGCCTTGAGGAAGATCGTGTCTGGCGGATAGGGGCCGGTCACATCGATCCCTTGTTCGCGCGCCATGAAGATGGCAGGGGAGATGATCCGTTCTTCCTCATCGCCGAACTGGCCATTCTCCGATGCGTGCGGGTTCAGGCCGCAGACGGCGATGCGCGGCTTTTCAATATCGAACCAGTTCACCAGCGTCTCGTGGATGAGCTCGATCGGCTGAAAGACCGCGCCGATGTTCAGGCGTCCCCAGACGCTGTTCAGCGGGATGTGCACGGTCGCGAGCACAACGCGCAGCGGGCCGCCGGTGAACATCATGTTGTAGCGCCGCGCGCCGGTGCGCTGCGCAAAAAGCTCGGTGTGGCCTGGATAGTTGTGGCCGGCGAGTTTCCAGGATTCCTTGGCAATGGGCGCGGTGACAACGGCGTCGACAATGCCTTTCTTCGCGGCGTCAATCGCGTCGAGGCAGAAGCGCATCGACGCGTCGCCGCCGATCTTGCTTGGGGACCGAATCGTCGTGCCGAGAATCGAATACTGGTCGTAATCAACAACGGTGACGTCGAACCCATAAGCCTTCAGATGCCCCTGATATTGATCGCGCCACCAGAAGACGTCGAGCTCGGCCAGATCCGCAGCGTAATGCAGCAGCTCGTTCATCCCGTAGATGACGTAACGCGCGCGGTGACGCAGCACCGGGTCGGCCAAGGCCTTGACGATCACCTCCGGCCCGATGCCGGCGGGGTCGCCCATGGAGATCGCGATGGTGGGTCGATAGTCCATTGCTCTTTAAGAATGATCGGCCGTTGGGTGAATTCTTTCAAGGTAAGAAATAACGGTTTTGCTCATCGCATCACATTCGAGATTAAATTGATAATTCGGTTGCTTTTTTCCTAAAGTTGTGAGCGTCAACGTGGTGGGAATCAGGGCGACCTCGAACTCGCGGCCCTCGATGGCGGCGAGGGTGAGCGAGACGCCGTCGATGGCGATCGAACCTTTGGGCACGAGGTATTTCGCGAGTTGCGGCGGCACCTCGATGCGCAGGCGCGTCTCCCGATTATCGGCGATCTGGCAGATTAACTTGCCTGTGCCGTCGATGTGGCCCTGAACGAAGTGGCCGTCAATTGGATCGCCGACGCGGAGCGACCGTTCAGCATGAACGACGTCACCGGCGCGGAGCTTGCCGAGGTTGGTTTTGTCGAGCGTCTCTGGAATGACGTCGAAGCCGAGGGCGGCGCCAACGATTTCGGCGACGGTCAGACAGCAACCGTTGATCGCGATCGACTCGCCGAGCACGTGGTCGGCGCCAAGCGCGGCGAGGACGAGGCGACGGCCGCCGGTGTGGTCGGTGACGGCGAGCACGGTCGTGGTCTTGTGGATGATGCCGGTGAACATTTAGCGGTCAGTTCTCGATGGTCTATGGCCCATTGTCAATCCGAGTATAGGCGGCGCAAAGGGGCTGTCGTACAGATGCCGAAACGTTGCCGTGGGCAGGGCGGCTGGGTAGCGTGGTCGTGTCTGATTGGGAACCAACGCCGATACTGCAAAGGGATATCACATGTACGAAGGATTTGGGTTTGGGGACCTGCCAAGCGGCGGGAAGGGTTTTCAGCTTTTTATTCCGGACAATACGGTCGACGCAGCGCAATACGCCCGGGGCGGCCCAAGCAAGGTGACGGGGGTGAAAGTCGTTGGGGACTTTCAAACGAAGATCAACCCGGCGGGGGCGAACTGGGATGAGGCGACGGGTTTGGTCATGAACCTCAGCGCTCATCCGAACGGTTTCCTGTTTTCGGTTGCGCTCCCGGCGGGCTTTCCAGACGGTTACTACCAGTACAAGTACGTCGTGTCATTTCACAACGGCAGCGTGCGGTGGATCGGCGATCCGTGCGCGAAGCACGGCGGTGACTTGGACGATAACGCGGCATTCGTCCTGGGCGGGAACCCGGTGACGGTGACGCCTCTCGATCCCGCCAAGCGAACGCCGGTGCGGGAGGTGATCGCCTACGAGTTGATGATCGATGACTTCACGAAAGAGTTTCGCAACGGGCGGGCGGCGGTGGACGCGGTGGTGGATAAGCTCGACGAGATCAAGGCGATGGGGTTCAACGCGATCGAGTTCATGCCGTGGACGGCGTGGCCTGACTCGGACAACTTCAGTTGGGGGTACGACCCGATCTCGTACTTCGCGGTGGAGAACGATTACACGTCCGACCCAGCCGGGCCGCTGGACAAGCTGGCGCGGCTTGGCCGGTTGATCAGCGAGTGTCATGCGCGCGGGTTGATGGTGATCCTGGACGTGGTGTTGCAGCACGCGTCCCCGGGGATCGGGACGCGCGGGTTTGCCTACAACTGGCTGTGGCAGGACGCCGTCGATTGCCCGTTTGTCGGCACGTTCGTCAACGCCGAGACGTTCGGCAGCCTGCCGCTGGACTATCACAACAAGTGTACGTTGCAGTTCATTGTGGATGCGTGCGTTTACTGGATCGAGCGATTCAAGGTGGACGGGTTCCGGTTCGACCAGGTGTCGGGCTTCAACAATCCAGATTTCCCGGCGCAGGGCGCGCCGGCGATCGTGGGGGCGCTGAAGTCTTATCTGGCGACGAACGGGCCCGCCGAGTTTCCGCTGATCCTGGAGGACACGTTCGACTTCAACGTCATGAAGGACACGAACCACATCGGGGCGAGCAACGGCTGGTTCGACATGTTCCGTTCGCGGCCGTTCGACGCGCTGGCGTTCAACAACCGGCTGGGGACGGATTACGTGCGGGTGCTGAATTGTGCGCGGGATTTTAATTTCCCGATCGGGCCCACGATCTACATCGAGAACCACGACCACGCGACCTTGCCTCTGCGCGCGGGCGGGCGCGGGCAGTGGTTCCGCACGCAGCCGTATGCGATTGCGCTGGCAACGTGTTCGGGGAATCTGCTGGTCCGCAACGGGCAGGAGTTCGGTCAAGTCGAATTCATGGTCGAGCCTGGCCAGCCCGAGCCGCCAAACCGCGTGCAGTCTCGGCCGCTGCGCTGGAATGAATCGAGCGACACAATCGGGACGGCGCTAAAGGGCGTCTACGCGCAGTTGCTCCACATGCGAACAGCGCATCCGGGCCTTTGCTCACCAAACTTTTACCCGAACGATTACGACCAGCAGTGGTCGCACTTCAGCCCCGAGGGGTATGGGATCGACGTTGACAAGCAGGTGGTGATCTATCACCGCTGGGGCGACGGCGCGGACGGCACGCTGGAGCGGTTTATCGTGGTGCTGAACTTCTCCGGGGCGACACAATTCGTAGACATCCCGTTTCCGACCAACGGGATTTGGACGGATCTGATCAACGGGAATACGCAGGTTCAGGTGAACGGGTTTCGCATGTTCAACTTCGGCGTGAACTCGAACTGGGGGTGCGTGTTTTTTCAGAAAGCGTAGGACGTTAATTGCTCTCGCCGACG
>JAQGHM010000004.1 GCA_028291615.1 Phycisphaerales bacterium
TGAACTTGTCGAGTGAAGCGATCAGGTCGGCGGCGATCGCACCGAATTCGGCTTCGGTGATCTTCATCCCGGCGTGAACGGGCTTCATCGGCTTGCCCTCGTACTTCTGCGGGCCGCCCGTGGCCATGCAGACGAACTGGGTCAGGTGCTTCTTGAGTTTAGCGACATTCTCGGGCGTGGCGGGCCATTCCTTGTCGGTGCCCTTGCGGGTGAAGTTCACCTTTGGGTCGCCGGCGGCGCGGTTGACGAAGTCGTCAATCACGGCGGTGATCGCGGGTTCGCCGCCGAGGCGGTCGTAGAGCGAGCGGGTCGCCATCATGGGCTTGGACATGGACATGTCATTCGACTTGCTGGCGGGCGGCGCCTTGTGATCGTTGCAACCGGCGAACAAGAGGCAGGCGAGCGCGAGAGCGAGCGGAGCGCGGCGGATCTTCATGACGTCTCCTTTTCCCAATTACCCCGCAACCCGGACGGGCACCCACCCGCGGTCGCGGCCGCTTGAGCATATCGAACGGCATCGCTGATGCCAATCGAATTCATCATTGTTGAATACGGGGATGCGCGGATTAATTTTCGTTTCGGATCGGATTCTCCAGGCGTCCGATCTTCTCGATCTCTATCACGCAGGTATCCCCATCTTTCATCCAGACCGGTGGCGTACGCGCGAACCCAACGCCTTGCGGCGTGCCGGTGAGGATGACGGTGCCTGCGCGGAGGGTCATGGTGCTGGAGAGGGATTCGATCACCGTCGGGACGTCGAAGATCATGTCGCTGGTGGTGTGGTCTTGCATCACCTGGCCGTTCAACGTCGTCTTGATGCGGAGCGCGTTCGGGTTGGGGATCTCGTCTTTGGTGACGATCGCGGGGCCCAGCGGGCAGAAGGTGTCGAAGGATTTGCCGCGGGCGAACTGTCCGCCGCCGAGGGATTTCTCGCGTTGCCAGTCGCGACTGGAGACGTCGTTGGCGGCGGTGTAGCCGAAGACGTAATCGAGCGCGCGCTCGCGCGAGACGTTTTTCGCGGACTTACCGATGATCACGGCCAGCTCGCACTCGTAATCGATGTCGCTTGATCGACGCGGGATCAGGATCGGGTCGAACGGGTTCTGCAGCGTGTTGCTCGCCTTGATGAAGAGCATCGGGTTGGCGGGGATTTGGCTGCCGGATTCGGCGGCGTGCTCGCGGTAGTTCAGGCCGATGCAGAGGATATCGGTGGGCACCAGCGGGGTGAGGAGCTTTTCGATCAGGAGTTTCTGGTCGGTGACTTGAAAGGCGCCGAGCAGGTCGCCGTCGATTCTAAATGCGGTTTTGTCGTCGATGGGTTGGCCTAGATAGGTCTGGCCGCCAGATGTGAAGCGGATGATGCGCATGGCGCTAATGTCAAAGGGGGGTGGGGAAAAGTCAACTCGTGCGCTTGTCGTGGAGGATGATAACGCCCTCAAGGGGCGGGATTGACTGTCGCTACCGGGAGGTCTTCATAAGTCAGGCGCGCTCGCGAGATCGCGGCGGGGACGACGAAGAGACAGGTTTGCGTGCGGCGCTCGCCGGCGCCAAGCGTGACGGGAAGCGGGCCGGGCAATTCGATCGCGGGGCGAAGATGCGTGCCATCGGCGAGGAGCAACCCGAGTCGCGGCGGCGCGAGGGAGCCGCCGCGCGAGATGGCGCGGGCGAGGTTAGCGGTTAATTCGAAGTTCACGGCGATTACGGTCTCGCGCGGCGAGGTGTAGCTCACCTGCAGTGGCACGCTGTCCGCCGCCTCGGGGACGTCGTCGTACGCGCGGGCGCGGGCCCAATTCACGCGCACCGAGACGGCGCCTGCGTCGTCGTTCGCGGTGAAGAGTCCTGCGGGGAGGCGCTCGGTTGGCGGCGAAATCAGTGGGGGGGTGGGTTGGACCGCCACCGCGGCGGGCGGCGTCAGGGCGACGTGCGCGGAGGCGATCTGCAGCGTTAACGACTTCTCCGCCCCGCTCACCGCGAACACCAGGGAGCGCTTGCGCGGGATCGTGATCGCCTTGCGAAGGGCATACGACGGCCGCTCGAGTGAAAGGCTCCCCTCGCGCGTCAGCATCCCGATCGGCAGTCGCGGCTGACCATCGGCGACGAGGACGAATTGATCCGCCCGCAGCGGGACGGTGGGCGGCGCGTCGGCGGCGAGTGACGCGGTGAAATCCGTCGCCACCACGAGGAACTGCGATCCGTCGGTCAGGCGGCCGTTCTGAACGAGCGCTTGCGTGGTCGAGGCGTTGCCGAACTCGCGCCCGACGCACGGCAGTTGCTCGTACCGCGCCGCCGATGCCGAAGCGATGTTGACCTTCAGCCATTGCGGCCGCTCGCGCCGCGCGGGGATGGACCGCAGCGCCAGGCTTTTAGGGAACTTATCCCACGCGGCCAGTGCATGTTCGCCTTCCAGCAGGCCGACCAGCGACCCGCCCAGGCCCTCTTCGGGAAGATCGGTATAAACCTGTCCGACCTGCCGCGCCGCCGCGCGGTCCAGCAGCACGCCAGCGCCGACCAGAAACCCCTGCGAATCGGGCATCCATTGAAACGGGGGCCCGCCGTTCTGCACCACCGCAACCGGCGTCTGCAGCACTTTGAGCGCGCCCGTGGCCACGTCGTATACGGCGATCCGCCGGGTTGACTGTCGATTGTCGAACACCAGCGCGAGTTCTGATCCGTCGGACGAAAACCCGATCGATCGCAGCGAAAGCGCTTGCCGCGGGTGTGCCCGCGCCGTTTCGGGGATCTTCGTGCTTCCCACTACCCGCGCGTTCTCAAGGTCCACAAGTGTCAGCGAGCGCGAGTCGGCAACGGCCACCAGCTTCACCCTCGCGCTGGCGGCGGCGCGGGTGTCGGGCGAGCGCGGCGGAAGCGATACTTCGCGCACCGGGCGCTTGCTGGTCAGGTCCCACACGGCCAGCTTGTCCCCGTAAATGGCCACTTGGTCCTGCACCGGAAAACCGAGCACGACCTCGCCGGCGATCGCCTCGGTGGATGAGATCTCAACGCGGTGCACCTCGGTGCCGTTTGCCGTTGACCAGATTTCGGCGCGCGTCGTGCGCGTGCCCGAGTCGTGAAGCTGGCCGGCGTAATATGCGCTATCCGCGCTCAGCACCGGATTGACCAGCAACTGGTTCAGGCGAAACTGCGCCGTGCGCTGCCGCGTCTCCAGGTGCCAGACCTCGATCGTCGGCACCAGCGCCGCGCCCGCGTCGGGCAGGAGGGTGACGGCCACCATCGGCCCCGGCGACGCCGCAATCACTAGCGAGGCGGGATCGTGACGAAGCGGCGCCTGTGCCGGGATCGCCATGCGGAAATCGTCGGGCAACTTCAGCGCCGCCGCGCGACCGTCGGGCTGCGCGGACCACGCGGCGCCGCCCTCCGTCCATGCGCCGCCGGGCGTTGCCGCGTTGTCGCGCTTCTTGTCTGCCTGAGATGTGGACGCGCCTTTGCCAAGCAGGCGCGGGCCGACCACCGCCGCCGCCGCGCCGCCGATTAACAGCAGTGCAGCGATAAGCATAAGGATTTTGCCGCGGCGGCCGCCGGGCTTCGGTTGTGTATCCTTTACGACCGGGGCTGGCGCAGCCGCCGCCGGCGCGATCTGTTCCGATTCGATATCTGGTTTCGCAGCCGTTTCGACCGGCCGCGGTCTCGCCGCCTTCGGTGAAGGTGCGGTCGCCGCCGTTACCGCCGTCGCTGTCGGGGAAGGTGCGTTTGCGTTGGCCGTTGTCCCCTTCACTTCAGCCGCCGTCCTGCGAAGGCCCGTCGCCGGCGATAGTGCACCGACATTTACACTTCCCGTCGTCGCTGATGGCGCAGCGCCCGGCCCGATGACGAAGACCTCTCCGCACTTGGAGCACTTGGCCTTCTTGCCTGCTTTGCTTTCGTCGGCCTTGAACCGCTTGCCGCAGGCCGGACATTCGGCAACGATCGCCATCGGCAAAACTCCCGTCCATACCCCCTTCGCACCGCTAACTTTGTAGATTTCCGTGGCGCTTATTGTGCACACGCAATTGCTGCGGAGCAAGCACAAGCACGCTATTCGCGCAATGCCATCGGCAGTCGCTTCGCGGTTTCGCCCTTCCGTCAGCGCAATCCCCACTCAGAAGCGCGCGCTACCGCCCCGTCACAAACTGCGCCTTGGCCCCCGACCCCGGCGCATCCGCCAGTTCAAGTCGCAACGTCCCCGCGCCCGGCGGCAACAAACTTACGCTATGCGTCCCCCTCGCCATTTCCACCGTAAAATCGCCCTTAAACTCGACAGGCTGATCGTCCACCCACACGCCCGTCCCGGCCGGGGCTGCCAGCAGCAACCGCACCGCGCCCGGCGTGGTCACGTTCACCTGCGCCCGCGCGAGCGCCGCCGGCGACGCGCCGCCAACCGGCAGCACGCCCGAAACTTGCGAATATGCCGGCATCCAAATCGCCGCCGCCGGCAGGTTCAGCTTCTGGCCTGCCTTCACGCCCAATAGCGCCGTATCGAGCACCTGCCACCGCCGCGCCAACTGCTGCGGCCCAACCGCGTACGCGCCGGGCCGGCCCATCTCCGACAGAAACCGCACCAGATCGACCAGTTCCTGCCGCGTAAGCGGATCCGCCAATCCAGCCGGCATCATCGACCCGGCCTCGCGCGGCTTGCCCTTGATCGTGTCGAGCGGCACGACCACTTCGTCCTGCACCGCGTCGCGCAGGATCAGGTCGCGATCCGTCTGCCGCACCTTGATGCCGGTCAGTTGATCGCCGTCCTTGGTCTCGACGATCAGCGCGTGATAGCCTTCTTTGATCGCCTTGCTTGGCAGCAGGATCGACTCGATCAGGTAATCAACGGGTGCAGAGCCGGCCGAGGAAAGATCGGGGGCAAGCGTGCCGCCGGCGCCGGCGATCGAATGGCAGCGGAGACAGGCGGTATCGGCGCGGCGGAAGATCGCCTCGCCGCGGGCGGCGTCGCCTTTAGCCTGGACGTCGGCAATCAAGCGCTTCATCTCGTCGTCGGTGAGTTGCTTGGGCTGGGCGCCGATTTTTGCGGTGGCTTTGAGTGGATCGACCAAGGCCGGCTCAGAGTGACCGAGGGTGTAAACGGCGCGAAGCGCGAGCTTGGCAGTGTCTTGTGAAAGCTTCGCGGAACCGAGTGCCTCACCCAGGACGCCAGGGCCTTCCTTGCGATTTACAAACGGCGCCAGCACCGCCCCCAGATCGACATCGCCGGCATTCGGATCAGCAAGTGCTTGGGCGAAGAGTCGCGCGGCGGCCTTGACGTCGAGCCGCGAGAGCGCGGCGCTAGCCGACAACCGGCGGGCGGGGGTGTCGCCACGGGCGGCGATGTCGGAGAGCGCCTTCGCGCTTTCGTTCCCGCCAAGTTCCGCCAGGGCCTCGATGCCGGCGTTAACTCGTGGCCCGCGTTCGGCGTTCGCGGCGGCCATCATCTCGGCGCGGTATTGCTGCAGCTTCATCGCCCCGGCCAGACGTAGCGCGGCGGCGCTGAGCGCATCATCGCTCGTCCCCGTCAGCAGCGGCGTCAGCGCCGCGACGTCCGATTTTGGCTTTGCCCCGCGCTGGCGGGCGGCTCGTTCCAGCGACTGCAGCAACGCCACCCGCGTCGAGGCAGGTGTTTCATTTGCGACCGCCGCGTCGAACAGCGCCGCCAAATCCTCCGGCCGGCCCAGTGAAGCGATCAGCTCCGCCACGTCCCGCCGCGATTCCGGCGAGACCTTGCCCGCCGTGAACTCTTCCACCAGCGGCCGGATCGCATCAGGATTGCGAATCGCCTTCAGCACGAACTCGACCTGCTTGACGTTGTGCCCGAACGCGAGCCGCCCCGCCTGAAACTCCGGCAGCCACACCGGCGCGAGATCATTGGCCGTCAGGTAAAGCGCGTAATCCAGGAAGCCATCCATCGGCAGTTCCAGCACGGGCAGCGCCACCTCGATCGCGCGCGGCTCCTTCACTGTCGCCAAGGCGCGAACCGCTTCCAGGCGCACGCGCGGGTGCGCGTCGGTTACTCCCTTTTCGAGCGCGTCGATCACGCCGGGACCGATGCGGCCGCTCCACGCGCCGAGCACGCGCGTCGCGGCGACGCGCACGCCGGGATCTTTCGCATCCAGCAGCGCCCGCACGAGCTCGCCGCGCGGCACGTTAATCGTCTGGTACGTCCACAGCGCCTGCAACCGCGTGAATTCGTCGGCCGCCGGCAGCGCGCTCACCCACTTGTCCAAAGCCGCCGTCACCGTTTCTTTATCCATCTCGCGCAGCGCCAGCCGCGCCTGCCGCCGGGTGTAATCCTCAGGCGCCTTGAGCTGTCCGATCAACGCCTCGATGCCTGCGCCAGCCAGCCGCGGCCGCTCGACCATCGGCCGCCCCTTCGCCGTCAACCGCCAGATCCGCCCATGCGTCTTGTCGCGCCGCGGATCGCGAAAATCCACCTCGCCGTGGTTGATGATCGGGTTGTACCAGTCAGCGATGTAGAGCGCCCCATCCGGCCCCATCTTCACGTCCACCGGGCGAAACGCCTTGTCCGTCGAGCGGATCACGTCCGGCATCAGCTTCGACGCAAACCCCGCCCCATCTTCGCTCAGCTTGAAACGCACCACGCGATTGGCGCGGAAATCATTGGTGATCACGTCCCCCTGCCACTCGTCGGGGAAGTGTCGGCCGGAGATCACCTCGGCCCCGGCGAACTTGGGGCTTCCCCGATTGAGTCCGTGTTCCACGGGATGCAGGATGCGCGGGGCCTGGTCGTTGAGTGACCAGAAGCACACGCCCCCAAAGGCGTAGTGGATGCCGCCGTCGCCGGCGCCGTCGGTCATGAAGGAGTCGCCGTACTTGTCCCAGGCGTGGCCCCAATGGTTGATCAGGCCGCGGGAGAAGACCTCGAGCTGCTGGGTCTCGGGGCGGTAGGCCCAGGTGCCGCCGGCCGCGAGGCTGCGCGGACCCCAGGGGGTCTCGACGTGGGAGTGAATGTAAACGCTTTGATTGAAATAGAAGATGCCGTCCGGTCCCCAGCGGAAGGTGTGGATGATGTGGTGCGTGTCTTCGGTGCCGAATCCGGAGAGGACGACGCGGGAGGTGTCGGCTTTGCCGTCGCCGTCGGTGTCCTTGAAGTGGACGATTTCGGTAGAATTGGCGACGTAGGCGCCGCCGTCGCCGGGGAGGACGGCGGTGGGGATCAGAAGGCCGCGGGCGAATACGGTGACCTTGTCGGCCCGATGGTTGCCATCGGTGTCCTCGAGGACGAGCACCTTGTCGTCGGCGACTTGTCCGGGCTTGATCTGCGGATAGATCTCCGACGTAGCGACCCACAAGCGCCCCGCCGGATCAAAATTCATCTGGATCGGCTTGGCCATCATCGGATCAGCCGCATAAAGGCTGACCTCGAACCCGTCGGCCACCGTAAACGACTTCCGCTCAAGCTCCGGATCCGGCGCGGGCTGGGCGAGTGCAGGATGAACCACGAAGAACACGAAGAATACGAACTTAAATTTCCGGAAACTCGTCGGGTTCGCCGCCATCTTCAATCCTCCATCTTTCATCTTCGTCTCCCCCTCTTCTTCGTGCTCTTCGTGAACTTCGTGGTTCAATTCTTCAATTCTTTTTCACCCGATTAATCTCCGCTTCCTTCTCCGCGACCAGCGCGTCGAACTGCGGGATTTCCACCGCGTTGCGGCCCTGTTCCTTCTTGCGGAAGCCGAGAATATAAGTCTCGTTCTCCGGCCGCCAGCGATGGAAGTAGAGCCGGTTCTTTTCAACCGTCAGTTGGCGGATCTTCTCAAGCCGATCGTCCCAGACCCCCGCCGGTAACCCCAGCTTGCGCGCGATCGCCTCGCCTGCGAATCGGTGCCCGGCCGGCGTTGGATGAATCTCGTTCAGCGTGAAATGTTTCCCCCCGTTCGCCTTCGCAAACTCCGTCGGCACATCATAAAGATCCACGAACATCAGCCCCCGCCCCGCCGCCGTTTTCGCCAGCGCCGCATTATAAAGCTGAATGTTCTTGTTCTGCGCCGCAGGGTCTGGCAGCGGCGGCCCCAGGTTCTCCTGCTGCATGATCCCGAAGATCACGATCTTCGCCGACTCCTTCGAGAGCATGTCCAGCAGCTTCGCCAAGTCCGACTCAAACCCCGCCAGCCCCGCTTCCCCCGCATAAGACTCATTCAACCCATAATTCAGAAAGATGACGTTTGGCTTCAGCTCCGCAACATGTTTCGCGATATGATTAAACCCATCGATCGGCTGCCCGAAGCCCGCCCGCGCCTCCCCGCGCACCGTGTCTCCGCTCCAACCCAGGTTGCGGAATTCGATCTCCTTATCCGCGAAACCGGCGATGAGCAGCGTCTCGAGGTACCCCTGCTGCTGATCGCGTTCACAAAACGTGTTGCCGATGAACGCGATCCGCGGATGTTCCGGAAGCGAAAACGCTTTCTCTTCCGCAGACGTCCACCCAGCGGTCAAAACCAATCCCAGCGCGAGAAAGAGCGATCTCATACCGGCTATAGCAATCCCGCGGATGGTCGTTGTCAATCGCCGCTAGCGTTTCTTCAGCCGCGCGTCCAGAAACTCGTAAGCCGCTTTACGCATGTCGTCAGAAAAGTCGTGCACGCCGTCGGGATGAAGCGCTCTGAGATTCTCCTTCGACCCGAGCAACTCGTACACCGGTCGGGCCGCCGTGATGCAGTCGCGCACCCCGCTCACCTCGAAGTTTGCATCCCGTAGCGGCGCCACCGCCAGCAGCGCCCTTGGCGCAATGGCCGCCAATACCTCCGGAAAATCAAACGGCATCTGTTTCGGATCTTTTCCATATACGTTCTTGATTCGCGGCATGTATTTTTCACTCGACCAGCCGGTCAGGTCGCCGCCGTAATATTTGGCGAACGACGTAAACCCGCAACTGGAGACAGCCGCCTTGATCCGCTCGTCAAACGCAGTGATGAAGAGCGTGTTATGCCCGCCGAGTGAGTGCCCGATGCAGCCGATGCGCTCCCCGTCCACTTCGGGCATCGATTGCAGCAGGTCCACGCACCGCATGTGATTCCAGATCCCCTTCATCGTCGCGCTGGCGTAACCCAGGGCGTAGGGGTCGGCCTTACTCTCCCCGAAGTACGGATAATCCGGCGCGAGCGTCACATAGCCGCGCTGGGCCAACTCCACCGCGTAAAAGAGCGTCGGCCGGTCCCCCATCCCCGCGGGCGAGCCTTTGCCGATCTTCACCGTCTGGTGCAGGCAAAGCACCGCCGGCGCTTTGCCGCTTACGTTCTTCGGCAATAGAAGATACGCGGGCAGGCGGTCTCCCTTCTCCACGGCGAAATCCATTTTTTTGCGGACGTAGCCTTCAAATTCCACCGTCTCGGTAACCCGCAGGTCGGGCGGCACCTTTCGCTTCTCGTCCGGCAGCGGGCCCATCACCTGCTGCATCCCTTCAAGGATCTGCCCGCGACGACGAGCCCAGTCATCCGCCGTCCGTACCGCTTGCGGCTTTCCAGCGTCATCAAGGAAGAGCATCGGATTGGCATGATCGATCTGCGCAGGCCCGTCCGCGGCCACCGAGTGAAAGGTCAAAATCACAACGCCCAGCAGGACCGGTAACGTAAGACGCATCGCCAAAGGATAATCCGAACGGAACTTTTTCGCCCGGCACCGTCCTACTCGCTGATTGACCCCTCAGGCTTGCGCAAGCTAGCATAATGACAAGCGATGACAGGTTTATTGCCCCAACTTCTAGCCGACCTCACCGATGAGCAGACCCACAACGCGCTCATCGGTTCGCTGATCCTGATCGTCATCCTGCTCCTCCTGTTTGGCGGCGTAGTCGTCTACCGCAAGTGGATGAACGCCGACGACACCACCACAGGTGATAATTTCACGTTGTCGGACCTCCGCCGGCTTCATAAGGAAGGGAAAATGACCGACGGGGAGTTCGAAAGCGCCAAGGCGATCCTGATCGGCTCGCTGAAAGCCGCCGCGGCCAAGTCTGCCGCCCCAGCGCCTTCGGCAGGTCCGAGAACCAAGCCCCCCGATTTTGACGTACTTCCTCCAGAAAAGTAGGCGCGCCAACCGGCCTCGGAAATCCGTCATCTACCCCGTTCCAAAGTCAGCGTCCGTCGCCTAAGATGAACCCGCAAACCGGGAGGATGGAATCCTGAACTCTAAGTCAAGTCCGGCCCGGTTGATATTCGATAAATGACCAGAGCGAGGGGAGTACCGCGGATGACAAACCGCGGTGACTCTCATGCCGGCCCCGGGGCTACGCGTGACGCCGCAATCGGTTTTGCGGCGCGACATGTGCGGGGCGGCCATGGTTTTGCAGGGTGTCGACGCTCGACCCCCTTGTATGAGGAAGGCCAGCCGATGCCTAACGATCGACGCACCGGCAACGGTGGCGGCGGGAGCGGTACCCCGCCGAAAGAACCCAACAACCCGCAAGGGTTTCGAGGAAGACGCGTGACAACCTGTTCCTTCTGTGGCAAATCATCGCGGGACGTCGGCCCCATGGTCGAAGGCCCGTCAGACGTTTACATCTGCGCCAACTGCGTAGACCTGGCCCATAACATCATCCGCCAGGAAAAGCGCAAGCTCACCAGCGCCCAGCCGCTCTTCAACACGATCCCCTCCCCGCGCCAGGTCAAGGAATTCCTCGACCAGTACGTCGTCGGCCAGGATCGCGCCAAGCGCTCGCTGGCGGTCGCGGTGCACAACCACTATAAGCGCCTCAGCGTCGCCGATCCCAACGCCACCCCGGAAAAGAAAGACAGCGAGATCGAGATCGATAAGAGCAACGTCCTGCTGATCGGCCCGACCGGCAGCGGCAAGACGCTCCTCGCCAAGACCCTCGCCCGCATCCTCAACGTCCCCTTCGCCATCGGCGACGCGACGACGCTCACCGAGGCCGGCTACGTCGGCGAGGACGTCGAGAACATCCTTCTCAAGCTCCTGCAGAACGCCGACTACGACCTCGAATCCGCCCAGCGCGGCATCGTCTACATCGACGAGATCGACAAGATCGGCAAGACCCAGAACAACGTCAGCATCACCCGCGACGTCAGCGGCGAAGGCGTCCAACAGGCGCTCTTGAAAATGCTCGAAGGTACGATCGCCAACATCCCCCCGCAAGGCGGCCGCAAGCACCCCGAGCAGCAGTACATCCAGATGGACACCTCGCAGATCCTCTTCATCTGCGGCGGCACGTTCGTCGGCCTCGAAGACATCATCCGCAAGCGCCTGGGCAAGCGCCAGATCGGCTTCGGCAGCGAAAACTCCCCCGTCGAAACCGCCCGCGACCGCGCCAACATCCTGGCGCAAGTGCAGCCCGAAGATCTTGTCGAATACGGCATGATCCCCGAATTCGTAGGCCGCCTCCCGATCAGCGCCACCCTTGAGCCGCTCGACGTGCGCACGCTGATCAACATCCTCACCCAGCCCAAGAACGCCCTGGTCAAGCAGTACCAGAAGTTCTTCCGCATGGAAGGCAGCGAGGTCGAGTTCACCCCCGGCGCGCTGGAGCACATCGCCGAGCGCGCCCTCAAGCGCGACACCGGCGCCCGCGCACTGCGGGCCGTGTGCGAAGAGATCATGCTCGACCTGATGTACCGCCTCCCCGACGAAGGCCAGGGCGGCAAGTACGTGATCACCGAAGAAGTGGTCGACGGCAAGCGCAACCTCTTCGAGATTAAACCCGAAACTCGCCGTAAAGAATCCGCATAAGACACGCGCGGTTCACCAAATCCAAAAAAAAACGCCCACGGAGCTCGCTCCGTGGGCGTTGACTTTCGCGCCTGGTGGTTTCCCACTTGCGTTGATACGGGTAGCATCGTCGGCAAAGGCGATCCGGAATGTCACAGTCCGATCAAACAACCCTGTCGGAATCGAGTCAGAGGAACCAACGTCCCGGAGAATCGCGCCCCGGTGCCCTCCCTGTTCCGACGCCCCCGACGGTTCCGGGAAAGCGCGACGGAATTGCGCTCTGCATGTCTGGCGGTGGTTTTCGCGCGTCGCTCTTCCACCTCGGATCGTTGCGACGGCTTCACGAGGTTGGGCTCCTTCATAAGGTCAAGACCATCAGTTCCGTGTCGGGGGGGAGCATCCTCTCCGGCTATCTGGCCGGGCTCATGATCCGCCCAAACAGGTCGACGGAGGGGATGCAGTTCGGCGACTGGGAAACCGAGGTAGCCGCCGGTTTCCGCAAGGTAGCCGGGCGCGATTTGAGGACGCTTCCCGTGTTGCTCCACCTGCCCTGGAATTGGGCGTTTCCCGGGCCGCGGGTGCGGCAGGTCGTCGGCCGGTATCGCGACCGACTCACTCCAAAGATGTTGAGGGAACTGCCTCAGAGGCCTGAATTTGTTTTCTGTGCCACCGATATGGTGTTCGGGGTGAACTGGGAATTTCGCCGCGATAAGGCTGGCGACTGGCAGGCCGGATATGCGATGGGCGCAAGCCGGTGGTCGATCGCACAGGCGGTCGCGGCCTCGGCGTGTTTTCCCCCACTCTTCGGTCCGATGGCGCTCGATCTGTCGCCCGATGAATTGAAGCGCGGGGCGTATCAAGCGAAGGACCGCGCTCGCTTATGTCGCAAGCTGTGCCTTAGCGATGGCGGCGTCTATGACAACATGGCGCTGGAGCCGGTGTGGAAGTCACACGAGGTCGTCCTGGTCTCGGACTGCGGCGCACCCTTCGCGTTCAACGCGGCCCGCACCTACGTGCGTCGCTTGATGCGGTATGCGTCGGTGGTGATGAACCAAGCCGCGGCAACCCGCAAGCGATGGTTCTTCGCCGACATCAACGAACGGGTCGGGGCGCCGCCGCCGCCGCCGAAGTACCGAGGAGGATATTGGGGCATTGCCGGCTCGGTCGCTGCTTACAAGGCGCCGGACGAGCCGCTGACGGGCTATTCTCAATCCCTTGTGGACGACGTGATCGAGCGCGTGCGCACTGATTTGGATCGCTTCACGATCCCGGAGATGCACGTCCTCGAAAACCATGGATATCTGCTGACGGCAGCGGTGCTGCGTCACCGGCGGCCAGAGTTACTTGATCCATCCGCGCCCGCGCCCGCGCCGCCTCACCCAGAATGGATGGATGAAGGCAAAGTCCGCGCGGCGATGAAAGACAGTCACAAACGGCTATCCCTGCGACGATTATTTGGCAGGAATGTTCGGTCCACTGCGTCACAGCAAAGAGAAATTGACCATGGCGGATAATGACCAGTTGGTCATCGCCCGCCCTACGCCCCCATCGCCGCCCGCACCCGCCCCACCAGCGCATTATCTTTCGCATCCGCCCCCGGGAGGTAAAACAACCCCGACGCCAAAAACCGATTCCGCCACCGCGGCGACACGTGCGCGTAATCCTCCAGCACCGCCGAGCTGAACTTATAATCGTGCGCGTCGTTCCCCTTCAGGAAGACCCACCGCCGCGCCTGGTTCATCAGCGCCGCCGCGTCCCCGCCGCCATTGAGGTACGCCAACGCCCGCCCCGCCGCTGCCGGTCGATCCTTCCGCACCTCGGCGAACACACCCGCGACATCCACCGCGCCTTCCGCAGGCTGCAAAGCGTCAATCTTCGCCTCCGACAATTTCCCCGCCGCCGAGCGAAACAGCGGCACGAACGCCGCATTCTGCAGCAGCATCATCAATCGCGTCCGCGGATCGCCGCTCGCCTCGTAGGCGAATCGCAGCGCATTCGACGACGTCACCGAATGCAGCGTCACGATCCCCGTCTTGCGCATCAATAGCTCCGCCGATCCCGCCAGCAGCGCATCCCAGATAGACGCCGGCGACATCCCATCGTTCAGCGCCTCCACCACCGCCGCGCAAGCTTCTTCATCCGACGCCGTCCGCAGCGTCGCCAGAAGATGCGCCGACGCCTCGTCGCTCGCCTTGCCATCCTGCCAGTCCGGCCGCACCTTCTTCACCAGCTCCGCGTTCCGCCGCCAAGGCCGGTCCGCCGCCGCGTCCGAATTCGCCGGGTTCGCACCGTCGTATTTCAATAGCGCATACGCCAGCGACCGCAGCACCGGCTCGGCGTGCTGCCACCCCACGCACTCCAGCGTGCGAAAACTATTGGCCACGTAAATCGCCTTGTGCCCGATGTCGCGGAAATCCCGCGCGCCGTATCGCGCGAACAGCTCGAAGCATTCGTTCCGCCCTGTACCTCGCGCCAGCCCCGCCGCCGCCGCGTCCGCCGCCGGCTCATCCCACGCATCCATCGCCGCCGCAAACGCCGCTGCCGCCTTCGATGCCGCCGGCACCCGCGCCTCGTCCACCGCCCCCATCCGCCAGCCGCTCTCCTTCTTGGTCTCCATCTGCGCCGACTTGAATCGATCCAGCGCCCAGAAGATCGGCAGCCACCGATCCTCAGCTGGCGACGCCAAACTCGCCAGGTGCGCCGAGTTGATCACCAGCACCGCGTGAAACTTAAACCCCACCTGCGGCCGCGGCTGAACGTTCCGCACCCCCGCCACCAGCAGCGCCGCCAAAAGTTCGCGATAACTCAACCCCCGGTTCACCCGATCCGCCACCTCCTCCAGCAGCCGCTCGCGAGGCGTCTCCTCGAGAAGTTTCACCGTCGGCTCAACGCCGCCCCCATATTGCACCAGCGCGCTGGGCAATTTCGCCTCCGCTGCCGACACCGGGCCCAGCCGCGATAGAAACCCCAACCCGCCCCCGATACTCAGCCCGCCACCAACCGCATTCCCCAGGAATTGCCGGCGCGTCGCTCGCATGAGACCTCCTCACGTGAAAGGAAGGTATTGTAACGCGCGCCGCCGAGCGCGCGCCTTAATTCCGTATCGCCATCAGCAGGTTGGTAAACGTCACTCGCATCCCCCACGATTCAATCCGTGCTTGCAGCGCCTCAGCCGATCGCCCCGCCACCGGATGCACCTCCATGCTGATCTGCTGAACGGGCCCCGCCGACCCCGCGTCCAGCGCGTCCACGATGTCATACTCCGACCCCTCACAATCGATCTTCAACAGCTTGATCGCCGGCCCAGCCTTCGCAATCACGTCGCGAATCCCCATCACCAGAACCGGAAACGATTCGAGGTGTTCCTGCACGCGGCCATCTACGCCGTCCATCAAGGATGAGTAAGCGTTTTTAGAATGCCGGTAAAACGTCGCCTCCCCCGCCGCTGCCCCGACGGCACAGTTCTCAACGATCACGTTCTCCAAAGCATTCAGCCGCACGTTCGCGCGCAGCCGCTCGCACGTTGCCGGATCAGGCTCAAACGCAAACACGCTCCCCGTTCGCCCCACCTTGCTCGCCGCCAGCACCGTGAACGCCCCAATGTTCGCCCCGATATCGATCACCCGATCGCCCTCGTTTAGCGCTCGCAATCCCCGAAGGTAGTCCTGACGAATCAGGTTCTCGTAAAACGTAAACCACTCCCCGCGCCCCGGCAAAAGCTCGAGCCTCTGCCCTTCCCGATTCCGCGCCACGTACGGCGACGTCCGCCAATGCACTGAGTCGCAAAGCACCCCAAACGACCCGCGCGCGCCGCGCCATAATGCAATCCGGTCCCAAACTCGATCCAAAGAATTCACGCGCCTTCTCTTCTACCTATTCCACGCGCAGGTGGCGACGCGGGGTGTTATGGGACTCTTTCGCAAACGATAATCATTTCGCCGAAACACCTTCATCTTGTAGCTGTTTTTCCGCCTTCATATGTGTTTCCCTCGATTACATACTATCCGTAATTGTTTTTCTTGACACAGACCGCTTTATAACTAAAAATCACGAGGAATAACCATTTTACTCGCTTATGGACGGAAACTCCTCAAATCCCGCTGGTTATGCGCAACTCGTCCGCCGGTACGCCCTTGTTGTCATCCCCAACTGGCACGAATCCGCAGTCGCGTCCGCTGGCGGGCACCGGATCGAAATGGCCAGCGGCCTCGTCCGAGAGGTCTATTCCGCAAAATATTGGCCAGGCGACACCTTGGGTGATCACTTGGAGTTTGCCCTTAAATACGACGGTACGAACCTGCTCATCCTAGCCAAGCTTTTTACTAAAGCCCCGCAGGACGAGGTTACTGCTTACGTCCGCTCCAAGCCAAACGGGAAGTACGCGCGCCGCATCTGGTACCTCTACGAACTGCTGACGGGGAAGCGGTTGCCGATCCAAGACGTCACCGTCGGCAACTACGTCGACCTTCTCGAGCCTGACCAATACTACACCGCTGCCGGGACCCCGGTCCCCCGCCAACGCGTCCGTGACAACCTCCTGGGCAATGCCAATTTCTGTCCCACCGTCCGGCGGACCGAGCTGCTGATCACGTTCGAGCGCTCCGACCTGGCCGAGCGGTGCCGGACGATCGTCGAAGCTTACTCGGTCGAGGTCATGAAGCGCGCGCTCGCGTACCTCTACACGAAGGAATCGAAATCGTCGTTCGAGATCGAGCACATCAAGCCCACCGCTAATCGCACCGAGCGCTTCGTCTCCCTCCTCCAACTCGCCGAGCGGGAAGACTTCTTCCAGAAAGCGGCGCTCATTGACCTCCAGAACCGCACGGTCGACGAGCGGTTCGGTGACAAGGACTATCGGACGAACCAGAACTACGTCGGTGAAGCGATCGCCTGGCAGCGCGAGCGCGTCCACTTCGTCTCCCCCAGGCCCGGCGACCTCGCCTCGCTGATGGAAGGCATGATGGCCGCCCACGCAAGAATGAGCGGCGCCGGTGCGGCCGTTCACCCTGTCGTCCACGCGGCGGTCGTCGGGTACGGATTGGTCTTCATGCACCCCTTCGAGGACGGCAACGGCCGCATTCACCGTTTCATCATCCACAACGTTCTCGCCCGTCGCGGGTTCGCCCCCAGGGGTGTCATGTTCCCGGTTTCGGCTGTCATGTTAAAACGAATGGAGGCCTACGACGCCTCGCTCGAGGCGTTTTCCCGCCCGTTGATGCCGCTCGTCGAATATTCGATCGACGACGCGGGCCGCATGACCGTTGAGAACCAGACCGCCGACTTCTATCGCTACATCGACCTCACGCCACAGGCTGAGGCGCTCTTTGAATTCATCCGGGAAACGATCGACGTCGAGCTCGTCGAAGAGCTCCGCTACCTCACCAACTACGACGCGGCCAAGCGCGCCGTCCAGCAGGTCGTGGACATGCCGGACCGGCTCATCGATCTCTTCATCCGCTGCTGCCTGCAAAACCACGGTACGCTCTCGAAGCGAAAGCGCGAGGAGCACTTCGCGATGCTCGACGACCGCGAGGTGGCCGCAATGGAGTCGGCCGTCCAGCAGGTGTACCACCCCACATGAACTAACATCGAGTTCGGAAAACGCTTCGCCCGTTACCGCCGCCGCCGCCGCCTTATCATCGCTACCCCGATCACCACCCACAACACCCCCGTAGGCTCCGGTACATCAAACCCCCGCGACAACCCACTCGCCGCGTAAGCCTCGCCTCGGCTCGCCGCCAACTCCCGCTGCACCGACGCCGCCACGTTCCCTTTCATCACCTGCGCCGCCAGCGCAAACGCCTCGCTCGGCAAACCGCTCCCCTCAAACCGGTAAACCCGCAGCGTGTAATTCGCCGTCGCCTCCAGGGTCCACGACAGGTGCTCCAGGTTGTCCACGCTGCTGTCGCTCCCGCCGATCGGCACGCCGTCCCGCAAAAGCTCCAGCGTGAAATCCGCCAGCGTCGCCGACTGATAGAACGTGTCCTTCCCGTCAGGCCCGTTCCCGTTCTTATCCTTGTACGCCACGTGCCGGAACCACGTCAGCGTCGCCCCCAGGTGCTGCCCTTCGTAGAGCTTGCCCAGCTTCAGGTCGAGCGTCTGGTTCTCCTTCAACTTCCCCTCGCGCCAGTTGCTCAGCGGCGTCGATTTCGCTTTGACCTTCCCATACAGCCGGTACGCCCCCACCGCATCCAGCGCCCCCGCGCCCTGCTCATCATCCAGAGGCTGCGTGAAGAGGTAACCGTAATCCGAATCCCGCCCGCCGCTGCGCGCCGACCACGGGCTGCCGTCCGCGTCGTGCGCCTTGATCGCGCTGGTCAGCAAAATCGCCTTGAGCAGCAGGGGGTCCGTCGATAGCCCCTTCGCCTTGCCGTACCCGATCATCTGCGCCAGCACGCCCCCCACCATCGGCGCTGCGAAGCTCGTGCCCGTCTCCGTCCAGTAGTTCGTGTTCTTCTCCCAGTCCGCCGTCGCGATCCCCACTTTTTCGCCCGGCGCTACCAGGTCCGGCTTGGTCCGCGCATCGGTGTCCAGCGAATAGTTCGAAAAGTCCGTCGTGCGCTTATATCCCACCCCGCCCAGCGCCCCCACCGTGTACCCGTTGTAAAGTGCGCCGGGCGCCTGCCGCACCGCCGTGTCATTCTCATTCCCCCCCGCCACCACGACGTTCACTCCGTACCGCTCAGCCACGTAGTCGCTGATCAAATTGATCTTGTCCGTCAGCGGCCCCTGCCCCAGCTTGTTCCCGAACGAGATGTTCGCCACCTTCGCCCCCGACCGCGCCGACCAGATGAGTCCATTCCCCGCCCACAGGTCCGACGTGACATCCTTCGACGTATCCACCCGAGCATTGATCAGCCGCGCCCCCGGCGCAAGCCCGCTGTACGTCTTGGGATCGTTCCCCAGCAGGATTCCTGCGATCCCCGTCCCGTGCCCCACGTCCCCCTTGTCGTCGTCCAGCTTCTTTTCGCCGGTGAAATCCTTCTGCAGATAGACCGAATTGCGCAGCGCCGGATGCGTCACGTCCACGCCCGAGTCCAGCACCGACACGATCACCCCTTTGCCGATCCCCATATACGCCTGCGACGCCAGCCCATTGGTCGCCTGCATCGCCGCGGAATCCTGTGCCAGCGACGGCGACGACAGCACTGCCATCGCAAGTAGAACAATCGTATTTTTCATAGCGCACTCCCCACCGGCCCAAGTCGGCGCGCAGAAACAAAAGCGCCGCGGTGTCTTCTATTAATCGGACGCACGCCTGCGTTTAGAGGAGTGGAACTACCCGCCGGCCAAGTCCGATAAACCGCCCGGTAACCATGCTGAAATGGATTCCCCCAAAGCCCGCCGAACTTGCTCGGTGGGTCCCCCTCTTCCTGCTGGCCACACCCCTTATTCCGCCGCCCGCCGCGCCGCCGCCGCCTTCTTCGGATTCTCCAGCATCCGCCGCAGCGCCTTCTGCGCCGCCTTGGGCGACCGCTCCGCCAGCACCGCCAAGCGACGCTGCGCCTCCTCCTGCCGCTTGGCGATCCGCTCTAGCCGCTCGGCACGCTTCACCGCGTTGCCCGGCGGCGCTACGAACGCATTGGCATCGAGCCGCGCAAGATTGGCCCCGATCCCCTTCTGCACCCGCCCGTAATGCTTCCCAAGCCGCTGCACCGTCTGCTCGTCGTTCGCCGCCGCCGCCCGGTCCATCCGCCCCACCAGCAGGTCCGCCAGATCGCAAAACTTCTCCGTCCGCTCCACCGGATCATGATTGCGGCTAAGCCACGCCCCGTTCTCCAGCAGCGTCGTCGCAAACCGCCGGTCTTCCTCGGTCAATGAAGCCTGCTGCACCGCCGCGTTCAGCGACGCCGCCTGCGACGCGTAAAGATCCTGCCGCTCCTGCGGCGCTTCCGCATCCGCCAGCGCGAGGTCCCAGTCGATCAACTGATCCATCACCACCGGCGACGCCTGCGACGGTTGCTCCGTCGTCCGACGCGCCCCATGCATCCAAATCGTCACCCCAATCCCAACCACCAAAACCGCCGCCACCGCCCCAACCCACCGTTTAGCGGCGTGCCCAAAGGGCCGCTCTCCGCCAAGGAAAAACCGCCGCCGCCGCGCAACCTGTTCCCGAATTTTTACCAGAACCGCCCCCCGCGCCACCTCCGAATTCCCCGGCAAAGGCAGCCGCCCCGCCGTCGTCTCCAGCCGCGCCAACCGCTGCGCAAACGCCTGGCAAACCGCGCACCCCGCCACGTGCTGCGCAATCTCTGAATCCCCCACCAAGGCCGTCTTCGGATCATCCGACAGCAAAATCGCTTCCTGGCATTGTTCGCAGTTCATCATGGTCGTTCCTCACGTACCTGCCACGCCGAGATCCCGGAAGTACCCAGTCTTCTTTGCGCTCTTTGCGTCTTTGCGGCCGTATTCCTCTCGACTCATAAGCCGGCCAGTCAAACCTTCCCGTCCAGCTTCTTCATCAACCGCCGCCGCGCCTGCAGCATGTGCCAGCGGGCCGTCTCCTCCGTCGTGTCCAGCATCTGCGCGATCTCGCGGAACGACAGATCCTCCTGCGTCCGCAACAAAAAAATCGCCCGCTGCGTGTCGTCCAGTTCCTGGATGGCGCCGCTCAAGAGCGACATCAGTTCGCCATCCTCCACACCGTCCGCATACGTCACCGCCGGCTCGATCTCCAGAGGCCGCGCCCGCGCCGTCAGCTTGCGCCGCCGCATGTCCAGAAACGCGTTCGACGCGATCCGCAAAAGCCACGCCTTCAGGTTCGTCCCAGCCGCAAACGAACCGCGCGCCGCGATCGCCTTCAGAAACGTCTCCTGCGCCAGATCCTGTGCGTCGTGAACATTGCCGCACAGGTGATACGTCAGGCGGTAAACCGACGACCAATGCTCGTCGATCAACGCCTCCAGCGCCACACCGCCAACGCGGGGTTCGTCGTTGGCGGATCGGTCAAACTTCAATCGAACTCCGCAACTGCATGTTCAACGAGCCTCGTGCCACATTCGTTGGCCCCAATTTTTTCTCAACTTCCCACCAACGCCACTGCCTTAGCAACGTCTTACTGGAGCAGGCGTAGGAAAAACCCTCACGCCAACTCCCGCAGACGGCGCCGCACACACGAAACGGCCCGCCCGTGGCGACCGGTAGCCGGAGGGCTCCGCCGCCATTGGCGGGCTCCTTTTTTTCACGGCATATTTCCCCGAGTCTTAGTCTTAATCCGGCAAACATACATATCCGCCGTCACGAAAAGTGTAGACCCATTCTCCCCCCAAGCACAATTCGCCGTCGCCTCCCCGGTCAAGATCGTCCCCAGATGCTTCCCCGCCGGCGAGATGATCAAAATCCCCCC
>JAQGHM010000041.1 GCA_028291615.1 Phycisphaerales bacterium
TTCTTCAACATGGACGTCCGCGAGGTGATCCGCCGCCTCAAAGCCGCCGGCCTCGATACCATCCCCGGCGGCGGCGGCGAAATCTTTGCACCCCGCGTCCGAAGAAGAATCGGCATCGGCAAATGCACCGGCGACGACTGGCTCCGCGTGATGCGGGTGGCCCACGAGGAAGGCCTCAACACCAGTTGCACGATGCTGATCGGCCACATCGAGTTCGTCCGAGAACGCATCGAGCACATGAGCGCGCTGCGCGACATGCAGGATTACGCGCACGCCATGTCTGTGGTCCGTAGTCCGTTGTCAGTTGCCGCGGAGCAAAACGCCCGGCAGATCATCTCACGTGTCCAACAGCGTTGGCCAGGCGTCTTTGCCAATTCACAACGGACAACGGACAACGGACCACGGACCGTCGGTTCTTACACCGCCTTCATCCACTGGCCCTTCCAGCGCGAAAACACGCCGCTCGGCCGAGCCAAAGAATGGGACCCCACCGTCCACGGCCCCTACGACGACAGCACCAACGAAGACATCTTGAGAGGCCGCGTCGTCCGCATGGCCGGCGCCGACGAATACCTCCGCACCCTCGCCATCGCCCGCCTCTTCTTCGACAACATCCCAAGCCTCCAAAGCTCCTGGGTCACCATGGGCCCCAAGGTCGGCCAGCTCGCCATGTTCTTCGGCGCCAACGACATGGGCAGCGTGATGATGGAGGAAAACGTCGTTAGCGCCGCCGGCGCAACCTACAAACTCGAGGAACGCGAGATCTGCCGCCTGATCCGCGACGCCGGCTGGACCCCCGCCCAGCGCGACCAGTACTACAACGTCCTCAAACGCTACGATGGCCCAGACGCCCCCGACCTCCAACCCCTCCCCGCGCCCCCCATCCGCAACGTAAAAAAGATCGACAAGGAATTCATCGGCGCCGCCCCAGGCCTCGACGACGGCGCAGACCGCAGCGTGAAAGTGCAGTTGCCGTTGTTGGGGGAAACGCGCTAGCGCTTAGGGATCGGTCGCTGCGAAAGCTCTTGCCAGGCGCCAGTCGCACGGCGCGCGAATGCAGCCCTGTCGATGAATCTCATGGTGCCACGCTTAGTCGCCTCAAGTAATCCCAGTTCTTCCATGACCGATATCACGATGTATGGGTGATAATCCGGCATCCCAACATCTTTAACGAACTCGCGCACAGCAAAGGTTTCATTTTCGTTCGCTAGTTCACCTAATTTTCTGACAACCTCATTGAAATCAGTTTTCGGTATTCCGTGTACGTAGGTGCTCTTGCCGTCTCTGCCCAAGCCCATCTTCCGGAGCACATCGCGTTCCACCCAGAATCGGGGGTACGTATTGTCAGCACCCGTCACCGACCGAGGTGCCCCCATCAACGCTGCAACGACCGGGTCAACTGCTTCGATCTCGGACTTCAGGAGCTTTGTTCGTTCTGCAAGCCCCATCAGTTTCCTTGCAGATTCATAGTTACCAACCTGCGCGAACTGAAAGCTCTGGGTCATGAGCGCCTGTTCGACAACGTTCAAGTTCGACATCGAAAGCCCTTTCCAAGTAGAAGTTGAGTCAGGTTTCATTACTCGCATCATAAATAGGTTTCCGAGCGTGTCAATGGAAAATTAAAATGAAATGTAAATAAAAATGAAACGATCGAATCGAAACGAAGTCGTACTTGTCCGCGGCGCGGGATGCGACGTATTGAAAGGATTAGGAACGCATACTGCCATGACCTCCCCCCGCCTCCTCACCGATGCCGCACTCCTCGCCCAATCCCGCTACGACATCTCCCGCGGCTCGGGCCCGGGCGGACAAAAGCGCAACAAGACCTCCAACGCCGTCCGCCTAACCCACCTCCCCACAGGCCTGACCGCCACCGCCACCGAATCCCGCTCGCTGGCCGAGAACAAGATGCGCGCCCTCCGCCGACTCCGCCTCAAGATCGCCACCGACCTCCGCGAGCCGATCGACCTCGCCCACTTCGAGCCGCCCGACTGGTTCCTCACCATCCGCCACGGCAACCGCGTCGAGGCCTCCTACCGCCACCCGCTCTACGCGCCCTTAGCGGGCCTGGTGCTGGACCTGCTGGAAGCCGTCGCCGGCAACCCCGCCGCCGTCGCGATCAACCTCGGCCTCTCCACCACCGCCGTCGTCAAAATCCTCGAAGACGACCCCCACCTCTGGGCCGCCGCCAACGCCATCCGCGCCGGACACGCGCAAAAGCCGCTCACACACCGGCGATAGCGTGATAAACCAGAACCCGAAACCAGAAACCCGAAACCAGAAATCCGAATCAATGACGAATGCCCCAATGACGAATTCGGATTTCGTCATTCGGATTTGATTCGGGTTTCGGGTTTCGGGTTTCGGGTTTCTGGTTTCCCCCAGTACCATCCCCCGCGTGCCCCCATACCTCCAGAACTACAACCCCCTCAACAACGTCTACCTCTCCACCCTCGCCGCCGCCACCCCCGTCATCGTCTTACTGTATCTACTGGCATTACACCCCACCAAGGCCGCGGCCGGGTCGATCCACAAGGGCATCGCCGCCCACAAGGCCGCAGCCATCGCCGTCGTCGTCGCCTTCCTCGTCGCGCTGCTGGTCTTCCACATGCCCTGGCGCACCGCAGGCATGGCCATGGCCTACGGCGGCCTCTACGGCATCTTCCCGATCGGCTGGATCGTCATCGCCGCCATGTTCCTCTACACCATCACCCTGGTGAACGGCACCTTCGAAACCGTCAAAAACTCCGTCGCCCACCTCTCGGCCGACCGCCGCGTCCAGGCCATCCTCATCGCCTTCAGCTTCGGCGCGTTCGTCGAGGGCGCCGCCGGCTTCGGCACCCCCGTCGCCATCAGCGGCGCGCTCATGGTCGGCCTGGGCTTCCGCCCCCGCCACGCCGCCGTCCTCTGCCTGATCGCCAACACCGCCCCCGTCGCCTACGGCGGCCTGGGCATCCCGATCGTCGCGCTGGAGACCGTCACCGGCTTCAAGGCCGAGCTCATCTCCAAAA
>JAQGHM010000063.1 GCA_028291615.1 Phycisphaerales bacterium
GACGTGATGTGACACACTCAAGGCGTTTTTTGACCGGCCGCATCGTCCTTGCGTATCGTGCCGACCTTGGCGGTGTCCGCCGCTGCTTTGGCCGTGCCGCCCGCCAGTTGCGTCAGGTGCAATTCACCAGCGCCCAAATCCATGCGATAGATGAAGTTCCGCAGGAATGAACCGCCGAGCAATTGCGACCCGCGCGCCGACTTGGGCAGGACGACGCATTCGACGTTCTCGACGACAAACGCCCCTACGCGCACGCTCTTGAGCTTGATCAGCTTCGCCTCGACCGTCTTGCCGTCGGCGATCGTCAAGGTAATGCCCTGCGCTTTGGAATCGGGCGTCACGTCGAGCTCTTTGGCCACGTCCCACGACAGCGACACGAACGAAGCGCCGGAGTCGACGACCATCAATTGCGTGACCTTCCCGTTCAGCGTGACCTGCACCTGCGGAACGCCGCCGCCCAGGGCGAACTTAATCGTGCCAGAGCTGATCTTCTCGCGTTCCTTGCGGATGACGCTCAGCTCTTGCGTAAGCTGCGCAGATGGTCCGAGCTTGACCTTCGGGACCGACGATTCGTTGATCTTCGCCAGCGCCGCCTTGATCGCCGGCTCGGCGGCAATCGCTTCGTACTGGGTCGCGACGGCCTCCATCTTGTCGGCGAGCTCAATGACGATCCCCGCGTAGTTATTGCGCGGATCAGACAGCTTCGACAGTTCCTCCTGACGCGCCTGGCCGTACTTAACCGCTTCCTTGATTTTGGCGACGCGCGTATTAATTTCGCCGACGATCTGGTTGTGGTGCGGAATGTCCTTCGTGCGCGCCATCATGACGTGCAGCTCGTTATATTCGCGGTCCCATTCGTCGATCGAGCTCTTGACCGTCTCGATCTCCTTCTCAAGGCTGGTTTTTTTGCGCAGGTAGTCTTCAACCTGCTTCTTGGTCTGCCGCTGCGCGCGCAGGCCTTCCGGCAGCTTGATGTCGTCCTGGAGGAGATAAAATATCCCGACCTTAGTCAGCGCCTTGGATTTGAGCACCTCTTCAGAAGCCTTGTCCACCACCGGCGCCGCCGCGGCGCGCGGCTGGGCCCAAGCCAAGACCAAAGCCAGCACGCACGTCACCCTGATTGTCCGTAACATCAATTCTCCCAAGTTTCGCGGGATATTAACCGGATTTGGAATCAGGGCCAAACGAAAACCCGCTCAGAGTTTTCGCAAGATGATGTTTTTGTACGCCGCAGAGGTCTGGTAAGTGCTCAACCCCAGCGGCTTTGCGGCGTCGATGTCGGAGCGGGTGGAGATCTCCTTGCCGGTCGTCTCGATGTCAAGGAAGGGCTCGGTATCGTTGTCCAGCCACGCGGAAATCCGCTCGCCGGTAGCCCGCAGGCGAACGTGGTACCAGGTCTTCTTCTTGAATTCCCGAGCAGCCGACCATTCGTTATTGGCGGCGTCGTTGCCATTTACGCTCGAAATGCCAACCACACTTCCACCCCATCCGCCCAGGACGAGCGAGGCGTAATCGTTCTTGTACGGGAACGTGAGCCCTACAAAGAAGTCGCTGCCGTCCAACTTCATCGCGTCGAGCTCGATCTCGTAATTCTCCTTCGGAAGCGCCGGGCCAGTCCAATTGACGCCCGAGAGCGTGCTGCCCGAATGGACGATGATCTGCCCCTCCTCGACCTCCGCCGGCCCTTCCCCGCCGAACTCGGTCGTCTTCCAGTTCTTCATGGTCTTGCCGTCAAACAGCGTCATCACCTTCGCGTCCGCACCCGGCGCGGTAGCGGCACCAGCGCTGGCGCGCGTGGCGGGCGGCGCAGCCGGCGGCGGGTCCTGATGAGGGGCGCAAGCGACCGGAAGGATCGCCAAGAGAAACAGCAAGCGGTGGTTGCAGATCATGAATCGCTCCTCAGTGATGAACCGCGGCGAGTATCGGCCCCAACCCCGCGGGTGTCAAAGCGATCATGAATAGTCCCGGCCGCTTGCGGTGACAACGGCAGATCCATCTCCTATACTGCCTCGACTTTTGGAACGATTTATCACTTTCTTACCACCGCAGCAGATCCACTATGAGCGAGAAACGCAAAGGTAACGCAGTCATCGGCCAATCCGGCGGCCCGACCATGGTCATCAACCAGTCCCTCGTCGGCGTCATCCAGGAAGTGCAGAAGCACAGTCATATTGACCGCCTCCTCGGCGCCCGCCACGGCGTGCGCGGCATCATCAACGAAGATTTCCTCGACATCAAAAACATCCCCGCCGAACTCGCCGAGCGCATCGCCCTCACCCCTTCTGCTGCACTGGGCTCCACCCGTGACAAGCCCGACCACGCCTACTGCGAAAGGATCTTCAAGAGCTTCGAGAAGAACGACGTCCGCTTCTTCTTCTACATCGGCGGCAACGACTCCTGCGACACCGCCCGCATCGTCCACGACATGGCCCGCGAAGCGAAGTACGACCTCAACGTCTTCCACATCCCCAAGACGATCGACAACGACCTGCGCGTCCACGACCACACCCCCGGCTACGGCTCGGCCGCCCGCTTCGTCGCCATGGCGATGATCGGCGACGACTACGACAACAAGAGCCTCCCCGGCGTCAAGATCGACGTCATCATGGGCCGCAACGCCGGCTTCCTCACCGCCGCCAGCGTCCTGGCGCGCAAGTACGAAAACGACGGCCCGCACCTCATCTACGTCCCCGAAGCGCCGCTAAGCCTGGAGAAGTTCCTCGGCGACGTCGACCGCGTCTACAGCAAGATCGGCCGCTGTCTCATCGCCGTCTCCGAAGGCGTCAGCGCCCCCGACGGCAAGTCCTGGGCCGAAAAGATGTCCGAGCACCTCGAAAAGGACGCCCACGGCAACTTGCAGCTCTCCGGCACCGGCGCGCTAGGCGACTTTTTCGCCGAGCAGATCAAGTCCAAACTCCCAAATCCCGGCGGAAAAAAGCTCCGCGTCCGCGCCGACACCTTCGGCTACCTGCAGCGATCGTTCCCCATGACCAGCGAAGTCGACGCTCGCGAAGCCCGGCTCGTCGGCCAGATCGCGGTCAAATACAGCGCCGACCCCGCCGTCACCGAAGGCTCAATCGCCATGCGCCGCGTCCCGGGCAGCGATTACAAGATCGAAACCTTCCTCACCCCCCTATCAACGGTAGCGCGCGAAACCAAGCACCTCGACCCCAGCTTCATCGTCAACGGCAACGACATCAGCGACGCATTCAAGGCATACGTCCGCCCCCTGGTCGGCCCCCTGCCGACGGTCGGATCATTCGCCGAAATGAAGTGAGCCAGACATCGTTAGCCGTTCAACGAACCCTTCGTGCTCGGCACATCGTTATTGCGCGGATCAAGGCTGATCGCCTGCCGCAGCGCCCGCGCGGTCGCCTTGAAGATCGCCTCGGCGATGTGGTGATTGTTCGTCCCGTACGGAACCGTGATGTGCAGGTTCATCTTCGCGCTGTTCGCCAGCGCCTTGAAGAACTCCTCAACCAGCTCAGTCGGAAAATCGCCGATGCTTCCACTGGTGAAGTTGACCTTGAACACGAACGCCGGCCGACCCGAAAGATCCAGCGCCACCTGCGCCATGCTCTCATCCATCGGCAGGTTCGCCCAGCCGTAACGGTAGATGCCGCGCTTGTCGCCCAGCGATTTCTCCAGCACCTGCCCCAGCACGATGCCGACGTCTTCGACAGTGTGATGCGCATCCACGTCAAGATCCCCCTCAGCCTTAACCGTCAAATCGATCAGGCTGTGGCGAGCAAACAGATCCAGCATGTGATTCAGAAACCCAACGCCCGTTTCAGGCGCGGACTTGCCGCTGCCGTCAAGATTCACCGAAACCTTGACGCGCGTCTCCTTCGTCTGACGGGAGATCTCAGCGGACCGACTGGAAGATTGCTTGGCCATTGAATCTATTCAGAGTTGAAGGTGTAAGGACGAGATCTTCAAGCCGCCTTCTCCGTAGCCGAGATCCGCCGAATCCCCCCAAGCAGCGCATTGTTCTCCTGGCTCTGACCGATCGTGATCCGAATCTTGTCGGTCAGCCCGGGACGATCGAAATATCGCACCAAGATCCCCTGCGCCTTAAGCCCCAAATACGCCTCGCGCCCGCGCCCATCGGGCGCGCCGGCCAGGATGAAATTCGCGCGGCTCGGCAGCACGTCCCACCCCAGTTGCGTCAATTCCGACGTCACGCGCTCGCGCTCGTTCTTGATCTGCTCCCATTTTTCGCGGGCATATTCCTGATCCTGGATCGCCGCCGCCGCGGCGCACATCGCGATCGCATCGACATTATAGCTGTCCTTCACCTTCATCATTTCCGCGATCACCTTCGGCTGCGCGATCCCGTATCCGATCCGAAGTCCCGCCAGCGAATACGCCTTACTGAATGTCCGCGAGATCACCAGGTTCTCGTGCTGCTTGACCAGCGCCAGGCAACTGTCGTCGGCGAAATCGACATAAGCCTCATCCACCAGCACCAGCCCCTTAAATGCCTTGGCCAGCTCCGCGATCTTCAGCGGCGATACGAACGTGCCCGTCGGCGCGTTGGGGTTGGCGATGTAAATCGCCTGCGGCTTGGCAGCCAGAAACCCGTCGATCGGCAGCGAATAATCGCGCTCCCACGAAACCTCCGCCACCTTGGCGTCCTGCAACCGCGCCAACACGCTATAGAGCGAATACGTGGGATCAGGATAAGCCAGCAGATCGCCCGGCGACAAAAACGTTCGCGTCGCGATCGTCAGGATGTCGTCGCTGCCGTTGCCCGCAATGATCATGTCCGGCGTGATGCCCAGCACCTTCGCAGCCGCGGTGCGAAACACATCCGCGTTGGGGTTGGGATAACGGCGAAGCATTTCCGGCTCCACCTCCTTGATCGCGCGCAGCACCATCGGGCTGGGCGGAAACGGATTCTCATTCGTGTTCAACTTGACGACGCGCTCACCGATTCCAGGCTGTTCGCCCGGCGTGTAGCCGTCCATATCGCGCACCGCGGGTCGTACAAAGGAGGGAGCCATGAGTGAGATTATATCATCGTGAACGAACCGTGCGCACGCGCGCGTGTGAAATCTTGTGAGTGTCATCGGCAATCGGCGCGGCAGAGGTGAAGGGGAAGACACTTGACCCGCGCACTTTATTTGAACACGGAAGGCGGCAGAAGCGCGCCCGCCACGCCCAGCGCGACGTCAATCAAACCGCGCCACCGCCAGACGGCCAACCTCGCGCCGGGAGAGCGCGTAAGCGCGCAAACGGCATTCATCAGGTAACCGTTGGCCGCGTAGCCGTAGCTCGTCGCGAGGAGGAAAGTAATCGAGTGCGCGATCACCGGGTCGTCGCCAATCACCAGCGTGGTCGTGAGCAGCGAGAACCACGCCGCCGCCGCAAAATGCGCGAACCACCACAGCGCGATCGGTGGTCGGAGCAACAGTGGCGCGACGCGCTGCCGGTTCGCCGTCTCAAACGTGATCGGCGACGGCCCGCGAAACGCCGTCCGCCACAGGCGAATGAGGTATGGAATATCAAGGAACAACCATCCCGCGGCAGCGGCTCCCCACGCGGCGCGATCCAAGTCATCGCGGCTCTCCCACGCGTCCTGATTCATGTAAACGATCAACCCCGCGAACATCAGCGTGAGCAGCGTCCCGAAGAACATTCCCAGCCCCCCCTCGATCTTGTGCCCAGCGCCGATCAGCGGCTCCGTGATCGTCCCGATCTTTTCCAACCGAGTGGTAGACATGCGACCAACGCTCAAGCGGCCTTACTTCCCCCCCTGCCGAACCCGGATGCTCGCCGCATGCCCGCCAAGGTGCTCCGCTTCCGCCAGCGCGATGATCCCCGCCGCGTCGTTCATCAACCCCTCGCGCGTATACCGCGCCACGCCGGTACGCTTGAGAAACTCATATACGCTGATCCCACTACTGAACCGCGCTGTCGTGTTCGTCGGCAGGCAATGGCTCGGCCCCGCGACATAATCCCCCGCCGCCACCGGCGAGTAAGGCCCCACAAACACCGCCCCGGCATGCACTAGCTTGTCCAGCACCGCCTTGTCATCCTTCGTCTGGATGTTCACGTGCTCCGCCGCAAACCGATTCGCCAGAGCAATGAGCGCATCCATGGAAGGATCAACGACGATCGCACTATCGTCCGCCAATGACTTCTCAATCGCCGGCGACCGCTCCAGTTGCGCAGCCTGCTTCACAAGTTCAGCCGACACCGCCGCCGCCAGCCCATCACTGCTGGTCAACAGAAAACAGCTCCCCGGATCGTGCTCCGCCTGCGCAATCAAGTCAGCCGCGATAAATGCAGCATTCCCGCTCTCATCCGCGAGGATCACAATCTCACTCGGTCCCAAAAATCCGTCGAGCCCCACACACCCCGCCAGCGCCCGCTTCGCCAGTTGTACATACGTATTCCCCGGCCCCACGATCTTATCCACCGCCGGAATCGTTGCCGTCCCAAACGCCAGCGCCGCAATCGCCGCCGCCCCACCCGCCCGATAAACGTCCGTCAGACCCAGCTCATGGCAAGCCGCCAACACCAGGTCGCTGCGCCCATACTTGCTCGGCGGCGTGCACACCACGATCCGCTTCACCCCCGCCACCTGCGCCGGCACCGCCAGCATGATCAGGCTCGATGGATACGACGCCTTCCCCCCCGGAAAATAAAGCCCCGCGCTCTCGAGCGGCGTAAACCGCAACCCCAGCTCAACCCCATCCCGGCTCACCGGCGCCGGCGGCTGCGGCAAAATCCGAACCTGATACTCCTTCACCTGCCGAATCGACCGCCGCACCGCCGCCATCTGATCCACCGGCACTCGCCCCGCAGCCTCGCGCATCTCATCCGCCGTCACCCGAATCTGCTCGGCGGTAAAATCCGGATCATCAAATTTCCGCGACGACTCCACAACCGCCGCATCCCCACGCTCCGCCACATCCGCCAGGATCGCACTGACAATCGCCACCGCCTTCGCGCGCTCCCCCCGATTCAGCGCAACGTCCCGCGGATCCAACCGCAACCGCCCCAACAGCGTCTCCACACGCTCCCGCTCCACACCATTCGAAAGCTTCAGAGTCGGAATCATAATCCACCACGTACCATCGGTGGGGCAGACATTCTTGTCTGCCCTTCAGTCTTTGTGTCTTTCTCTGCCTACTGCCTACTGCCCACCGCCTACTGTCTCCTCACCCAACATAATCATAAATCTGCACCCGCTCCCAATGAGCCCTATTACGCTCAATGAAAACCTTATGCAGCGAATGCTCCTGATAGATATCGTGCCCCTTTGAATCCTCCAGCACCACCGTCAAACCCACCCCGTAAGAATTATCCACCACCTCGCGCGGCGTCATCGCCGGAACGCCAACCATCAACTGCTTCACCGACGGCACCTTCCCCAGGTACTCCCGACAATCACGAACCAACTGCGCCTTAGCCTCCTCAGACGTACCCGCCTTCAGCCAAAAATAAACCGTGTGAACAAACATGCGAATTCTCCTTTGAGCCGAACATGCTAGCGATGCCGCCGCGAAAGTGTAGGGGTTGGCGTCGCGGCTCCCTTAACGGTAGAAACGCCGCCCGAATGATCCGACTGCTCCACGTCCACGCCGCCAACCCCGACTTCCAGACCGCGCGCGCCATCGAGCAGTTGACCCGAACCCTGGGCGACGGCTTCACTGTCCATTCCCGAACTATCGGCCCAGGCGGTGACTGGCGAAACTTCCCCTCCGCCATCCTAGGCCTGCGCCGCGAAGCCCGCGACCACGATGTCATCCACGCCTGGGGATTCGCCGCCCTCTCCGCCCTCGCCCTCTCCCCCGCCCGCCACATCGTCTTCACCCCCACTCATTTCCCCGCGCGCCGCCAAATCCGCTGGCTGCACGCCGTGATGAGCTATCGCGACGTCCACGTCGTCTGCCCCACCTCAACCCTGCGCCGCGCGCTGGTTGAGCGCGGCATCCCACTCGATCACTGCCACCTCCTCCGCCCCGGCGTCGACTTCGCGCGCGTGAAACGCCGCCGCGACCCCGAGCTTCGCGCCGCCCTCGGCTTCGCCGAAGATCATCGCGTGCTCGTCGCCGTCGGCGAATCCACACGCGACGCCGACCACCGCCAACTCGCCTGGACCGGCACCATCCTCAACGTCCTCGACCACAAAACCCGCATCCTCCTCTGGGGCCGAGGCGACATGGCCGCATCTTCCGCGCGCTTCGCCGCCAAGCTCGCCCAACCCGAGCTCATCACCTCGGCCGAGCAAAAGCTCGGCCGCCGACTCGATTTCGAAGACCTCCTCCCCGCCGCCGACATGGCCGTTGTCAGCGCCACCGGCCCCGTCGCCACCCTCCCCATCGCCACCGTCATGGCCGCCGGCCTCCCCCTCGTCGCCACCGTCACCCCCACAGTCGCCGAACTCCTCGAAGACCGCCACACCGCCCTCATGACCCAGCCCGCCATCCCGCGCCTCCTCGCCCTACGCATCCAGCAGCTCCAAGCCGACCCCACCCTCCAATGGAAGCTCGCCGACATGGCCAAGATCGAAGCCTACGAATACTTCTCCCTCACCCGCTTCCTCAACCAGTCCCGCACCCTTTACCAACAGGTCGCTGCAACCCAACCAGTGAATCTCCCCGAACAACCTCCCGGCGCAGGCCTGCGCTTTCATGGACGCGCTTAATCTATGATCCCTTCAAAAGCCCGCCGAACTTGCTCGGTGGGTTCGCTCCCGCCCCGTCGGCCTGCGGGCTTGGATAGTTCGTCGAGGCAGCGCGCCGCGGTATACTTGGCGCGGCATGCACAGCGGATGGGAACGATTTCTGGCGGTCGCTTTGGGTCCGGTGGGCTTCTTGGTCTTCTATTCGGACTACCGACGCGGCGTCAGGCTTAAGATCAAGGGCTATTGGTCTGACCGGGTGAACAATCCCAGTGGGTTTTTCGTGGGACTGGCGGCGTGCATCGCGTTCGCGATCCTTTGGCTCCTCGGTATGTGCTACATGTTCGGAATCCTTCATGACAGATGAGCCAGCCGCGAGGCCCGGCGGGGCGGCCTGCCCTGAGCTTGTCGAAGGGGGGGTGAGGGGCGCGAGTCGAGAGTCCTTATTCTCCTGCCGCGCAGCGGCTTCGCTCCGTCGCATGACAGAGGGGGGCGACTTCGCCCCTCGGGCCCCGAGCGACCCGACGGGCCGGTCGCGAGCGGCGCGGGCCGTTCGACTTTGCGGCTGGTCGCCGCCGCAAATCGCCGGTATCCTCGACGTGCCTGCCATCAGATCGGAGGAACGATGCGCCGACGGCAATGCCTTCTCTTGTCACTCGCCCTCGCGACCTTCGCGGCCATTGCGCCCGCCCCCGCCGAGGAGCCACCCGCGAAGCTCAAGACGCAGAAGGTGACGTTCAAGCTGGCCCGCGAAGACACGCACTGGAACGGACTCGAGGGCCTGGACATTAAGGGGCTCGACCGCGCGATCGAACTGGTCCAAATTCCGGCGGGCACGGTCGTCTTGAAGGGGCCGGACGGCAAGGACCACCAACACGCGATCAAGGCGGTCTGGATAGCTAAGTACGAGACGCGTTGGGACGAGTACAACGCGTTCTGGGAGGGGCTGGACATGACTGCGGAGCAGTGGGCAGCGCTGCACCAACTGGACAACGCGCGGGGCGGAGGACCAGGAGAGCGGCCGGAGAATCCTTACATGCCGTACGACATTGATGGGGGGCAGGACCACTCTGGCAAGCTCCTCGTGGCCCGTTACCCAGCCTCCTCCATCCACTTTCGGGCGGCGGTGAAGTACTGCGCGTGGTTAAGCAAGTTGACCGGCCACCGGTTCCGTCTGCCGACCGAGGCGGAGTGGGAGTACGCCTGCCGCGCCGGCGGGCCGCCACTCGCGCCAGACGCCAGAGCACTCGACGCCGTCGCGTGGTTTGAGGGCAACTCGGGCGGCCACACTCACCCGGTCGGCGAGAAACGACCCAATGCCTGGGGCCTATACGACATGCTCGGTAACGTCGGCGAATACGTCGTCCGCGACCCGAAGGACGACAACGGGCTGCTCGCGGGCGGGTCGTGCTATGATGCGGCAAAAGACGTGCACAGCGGGGCGCGGGAGCAGTACTCGCCGGCTTGGCACGGCTCCGACCCGCAGGATCCGGTGTCAACGCGCTGGCTGGAATATGGCCCCCACCGCTTCGGCTTCCGAGTGGTAATGGATGAGTGAGCTCAGGCGTGCGCCCAGAGTGACGGCGCGCTGACACGAGCAGCGAGGCCGGGCGGGGCGGGCGGGTGAGGGGCGGAAGTCGAGAGTCCTTATTCTCCTGCCGCGGCGTGGATTTGCCCGAACAAGCGCCCGGCGCTGGCCCCCGCTTCCACCGCCGCGGATAGTCGACCTGTTACTTCCCCGTCCCCAACGTCACGATCGCGCTCGAACTCTCCTCCCCCTTCCGCCGCAACTGTCCGCACGCCGCGTCGATGTCCCGCCCCCGCGACTTGCGAACGTGCGCGTTAATCCCCCCCTCCCGTAGGATCTCCTGGAATCGCACCACATCCCCCGACTCCGGCCGCCCGAACGGTAGCCCCGCCACCTCGTTGTATCGAATCAGGTTCACGTTCGCCCGCAGCGTCCGGCAGACCTTCACCAACTGCTCAGCGTGCTCCGATTGATCGTTAACCCCCGCGAGCAAAATGTACTCAAGAGTGATCTCCCGCCCCGTCTGGTCGAAATAAAATCGCGCTGCGTCCAAAATCTCCGGAAGTGCGAAATGTTCCGCCCATGGGATGAGTTGCTTACGAAGAGACTCGTTCGGCGCGTGCAATGAGATCGCCAGATTGATCGGCAAACCCTCGCGCGCCAGCTCGCGCATCTTCGGTGGCACCCCAACGGTCGATATCGTGATGCGGCGCCCGCCGATGTTGAAGCAGCCCGGATCGTGCATGATCCGTACCGCGGCCATCACGTTGGCGTAATTCGCCAGCGGCTCCCCCATGCCCATGAAGACGACATTGGTAATCCGTCCGACCGCATCGCCCCCCTGCTGCAGGAGGACGTTCAATTGATAAACCTGCTCGACGATCTGCCCGGCCGTCAGGTTCCCCTTCACGCCATTGATCCCGCTGGCGCAAAATTTACATCCGACCGGGCACCCCACCTGCGACGACACGCACGCCGTCCGCCGCTCCCCATCCGGGATCATCACCGTCTCCGCCTGCGCCCCGCCGGCCCAGGTCAACAGCAACTTGCGCGTCCCATCCTCGCTGAGCTGATTTTGCGCCAGCGTGGCGGTCGCAAAACTCAGATGTTCGTGCAAAAAAGTACGATCCCGCTTCGCCAGGTTTGTCATCCGCTCCGGGTCCGCGACGAACTTCTGATAGGCCCACTCCCGCACCTGCACGCCGCGAAAGCGCGGCCAACCCCACCCCTTCACCAGTGCGTCAAACTGCTCAGCAGACTGGCCAAAAAAATCGGGCCGGATCGGAATATCGGTGGGAATAAGCATACAATTCAATACGACGCAGGCCGCTCCGCGGTCCGGTATTTGCCAACCTCAGAGGGCGAAGCTCGCGCGGCCAACCGTTTTCGACGTTGACCGCGAAGACCATAACTGGTTTGCTACAGAGGTTCAATGAGCGTCTCCTCGACCAATCCCGAAAGCCCCCATGCCCGCAGCGGCGGCAATGGTAACGGCAAGGGCCCCGCTGAAAACCGCACGGCGGAAACCCGACAAGACAGCCCCGACGATGCGGGCGAATTCAAAGTGAGATCCGACCGTCACGTGAACCGAATCCCCGATAAAACCGACGAGGAACTGCTCGCCGCATACCGCACCGGCGACCACAACAGCTTCGCATCACTGGTCGAACGTTACCAGCGAGAGCTCTTCCACTTCCTCGTCCGCTTCCTGGGCGACCGCGCCGCCGCCGAGGATATCTTCCAGGAAACCTTCCTTCAGGTCCATCAATCGGCCGACCAGTTCGACCCCCAGCGCCGCTTCCGCCCCTGGCTCTTCACGATCGCCGCCAACAAGGGCCGCGACCTGATGCGCTCCCAAGCCCGTCGCCCCACAAATCCCCTCCAAGCGACCATCAACGCCAACGACGACGATAGCGGCCAATTCATCGACCTCATGCAGTCCGGCGACCCCATGCCCGGCGAAGCCATGGAACGCGACGAGTTGCAAAAAGTTGTTCAGGCCACGGTCGAAGCAATGCCCGAACACCTCCGCGAAATTCTACTTCTTTCCTATTTTCATCAATTTCCATACAAAGAAATTAGCGATATCCTCCAAATTCCCCTAGGAACCGTAAAATCACGATTACATGCCGCTGTCGCCTATTTTGCCGAACGTTGGAAAAATCGGATTCAGCGAACTAACGAGGGGTGAATAGCGTTAAGAGAGTAAGACATATCTGAAGGCCTTGTGAAAAGTGTTGCGAAGTGTGACGCGGCACGATATTGGTAATAGGGAATCAACATTTCGGTTCGGCGACGATTCCCGTCGCCTGCCCTACTTAGAGTCCGGGGAAAGCATGAGTGCCAGCCTGAGCAACGATGATCGTTGTGCGGTCGACTTGTTGTTAGAGAACGCCCAGCCGCCCTCGCAGGGGATCAGTTCCTGTTTCACCAAGGGGGCAAGCAGCACCATGCAGGCGCGGCTGACCCGCGTGGAAAGCCTTCTCCGCTTGCTCGATAACGACATCGCCCCTGAACCCGCTTCCGACTTGGCTGCGCGGACCGTTAGCCGTTGTACTGAGAGGGGTGCAGTGCTTCCCCAAACCGCCCAAATCCTGCCCTCCGCCAACGCCTGATAGCACATTTCGATCAGCCAAGCTGTCTCTTCATCTCCGCCAGAATGTCCAGAAGATGCTCCACTTCCGGATCGGTGTGATCGCACGAAAGCGTTATTCTTAACCGACTGCTCCCCTTGGGGACGGTGGGCGGACGGACCGCCGGCACCAGCAATCCCGCTTCGCCCAACTTACGCGACGCCTCCAAGGCTTGGGCTTCCTCCCCCAGAATGACCGGCACGATGGGCGTGTCGCCATTGAGTCCAACCGCTTGACGAACTCGCCGCGCGAGGCTTCGCACGCGCGCTGCCCGTTGCGGTTCATCCCGCATTACCGCAATCGCCTCGCTTGCCACTGCTGCTACCCATGGGGGTACGCTGGTGGAGAAAATGTAGGCTCGTCCATAATTCACCAGCGCCGCACAGAATTGGGTCGAGCCGCAGACGGCCCCGCCGATGGACCCCATTGCTTTAGACAGGGTGACGACGCTGATATCCGCTCCGCGCGCGCTATATACGCCGCTGCTGTGGGCTTCATCCAGCAGCAGGATGAATGGCCGACGCTGCTTCAGTTCGACTAATCCTGCCAAGTCGGCGGCGTCGCCGTCCATGCTGAAGATTGACTCGGTCAGCACGACCTGAAGCTGGTTGGGCGGCGCATCGGCGAGCAGACGCTCGACCTTTGCCAGGTGGTTGTGGGGGAAGACGCGGAACTCCGCTGAGGCGCCTCGGACTGCATCCAATAGCGAGGCGTGGGCGAGTTTGTCGATCAGGAATCTCACGCCGCCTGACTTCTCGCCGAGCGCCACAAGTGTTTGGACGGCCGCGTGATTCGCCTGGTATCCGCTGGGGAGCAGGACTGAGTCCTGGGTTCCCTTCCAGCGGGCGATGTCGGTCTTGGCTTGGGCGTGGGTGGCGGTATGACCGGTGATGAGCGCGGCCGCGCCGCTTCCGAGACCGTCGCGGCGCAGGCTCTGCTCGGCGGCCGCGATCAAACGGGGATGATGGGTGAGTCCGAGGTAATTGTTGGAAGCGAAGTTGACGTAATCGACATCGCCGATGCGAACATGGGTGGAGGAGAGGGGAACGAGCGGTCGTCGCGAGCGGAGTTGATGGGCGCCGGCCCGAAGTCCCAGATCTTCGGCGATGAACGAATCGAGGTCGGCGGGGGTCAACGACATGGGGTGAGACACGGCCCGCAAGCGGGCCGGCTAAACGTGGAGACCCAACTGGCGACGTGACTTGCGCCTAGGCCTTGGCCTCTGAGGCGTGGGTCGATTCGTCGTTGTCGTCGTCCCCTTCGTCGCTCATGTCGTCGATGTCGCTGGCCTCATCGTCGATGGTGACGCCGGTCATCCCGGCGAGCTTCTGTTTCATCAGGCGGCCAACCTTGAACTTGACCGTGCGTTTTTCGGGGACTTCGACGGGAGCCAAGGTCTTTGGGTTCTGGGCTTTGCGAGCCTTTCGCACCTTGGTTTCGAAGACGCCGAAATCGCGGAATTCGAGGCGGTTTCCCTGACCTAACTCGTTAATAATCTCGTCGAGGAATTGTTGCACCACTTTCTTCACCTGGACGCGGCGGTGGCCGGTGCCGTCGGCGATGCGATCGATCAATTCCTTTTTGGTGATGGTTGCCATAGTGTCCTCAGGATCGATTTAAAATGCGATGGGCAACAGACTTACCTATGAAAGTAGACGCGAAGGGGCCTCGACAGTCAAGAAAGAAATGTTCAATAAATAGAGCAAGTCCGTTTGGCCTGAAATGCCCCGTTATTCACTGCGCGATTTGTTCCAACTCACGCCGGCCTAAAGACATGAATGCGGCTAGCGGTACGACACTCCAACGCGTTCGGTTATCGCCTGGCGCTCGAAGCGATCATGGTGACCGCCGCTACCAAAGCTTTGCTGGCGATCGTCGACGCGCAGGTAGTAAAATGTGGTGATCACTTCATCAAATCCCGCGTAGGCGGTCGCGGCCCTGCCTTCACGCGAAACGTCGAGCCGAGGGGAGTTTGCTACGACGGGCGGGTCGTAGACCAAGGCCGCCGCGACGGCGTCGTCGTAGATGCGAGCGGGCGCGACCGTAGCCGTCGGTTGTGCTGGTTTTGAGGCACAGCCAATCGCCAGGATGCCAAGCAGGATTAAGAATCCCCATCGCATAAAAACACCCACAAACAAAGCCGATGCCGCGTGTTTGTAGATTACCCCGCGTTCGGGGTTTAGGCGCAAAGAATCTTTGCGGGGCGACAGGAATTGGGGGTGGGGTTATTGGGGATGGGAGGGTGGTGTCGTTTGGCGTATGAATCAGGGCGGAAACAATTCTTTGTCCCAAGCCTGGCCGGAAAAGGAGGTCATCTGCATCAGGAACCGACGAGTCGGGTCATTCAAGTCCGATTTAGCGGATCGGGTTTGGGCGGTGCCGTCCGCAGCAACGAAGGTGACTAACAGGTCGTCTCCATCCGCGCGGATCTCACCAAGCTTTAGCGTGGTCGGAAAAACCTTTGTGCCAATAGGCTGGCCTGGGCGAAGGTACTGGATTTCGCCTCTCCATCGGCTGTTGATGCGGGTAAAGATTTGGACGCTCGCGATGTTTTGCCGAAGCGCTTGTGCGCGGGGCGAAGGGACGAAGGCAAATACGTAAGTGCGCTTGGGGTCGATCGTAGCGGCAATCTCCCGGTAGTTCATCTGGGTGACAGGCCCTCCGGGGGCAGTCGTAGCAAGACCGGGACGAACCGTCACAACAGGAACTTTGGAGGGAGGATCAACGGGGAGCGAGGTTTGTAACGGATTGGGCCGGACCGGCGGCCAATCGCAAAAGATGAAAATCGCGGTAGCAGTTAACAGCAGGCATACGACGCCGGCCCGGATGAACAAGCGTCGGGGCGATCGGTCAAGCCGCGCTCCGACCGGTTGTGCGCACTCTGGACAGCGATCGAGGGTCGCCCTGAGGTCGTATCCACATTTTTGGCACAGTCCATTCAGCAACCGGCGCCGTTCGCGCAGAGCGCGGCGGACGCGTACGAATGGTAAGGGTGCAAACAACAGTGCCAAAGACCAGAAGGGCGCTGCAACTCGATATAGGCGCCCGACGTAGTTGGCTACCTCGGACGAAGAGTTCAATGCCACGAATCCGAGCCGCCTCCACGGAGTATCATTCCACCCCAAATTGATGATTTGGTCGGGTCGCTGCGTGACCCATTTAATATGTAAGCCCTCCGGATAATGTGCCTTGGCGTGCTCGATAGATTGCGTGTTGGTCAAAATAATGTCGCGCGCATTCAGCGTAAGCACAATTCGGCCGCCACCGGTCGCAAACGACAATTCGCGGCCTTTAAGTTGACCGGGGGAAAATTGATGGTCGGAAATCACGAGGAAATCTGCTGTTCTGTAGCTGCGCACCCCAAATGCGAGGACGAGCAATAGGAACAGGAAGGATATGCTCGCCATCAACTTGAAAAGCCGGTGCTTCAAGCTGAGGCGAACAACGTGATCGCTCGACCGCTCTGGCAATGCAGTTCCCTCCAACACAGTGGACGTGGCATTAATCACCACCTATGTCGACCCAAATCGAGCTTGGCTCTACCGCTGGATAATTGGTGAACGCGTCTTCCAAGTTCTGCTTGGGCGCCACTTGGGATTGATAGTCATCCGCTTCCAGATTGTCCAACCATCCATAAAGTTCGGTGCCTTTCGTCTCCGGAGTAGCCAATGCCGGTAGTGATCTGCGAGTGCGCATCAAATCTGAAAATCAAGCACGATTTCACTTCGGGCGGATTTGGGGCGGCGGTCGCGGTACTTGAGCTTGGGGGGTTCGGCGCTAACCTGGTTGAGGGGGGGGACGCTGCTGGTGATGAAGACGTTGCCGCCGATTACGGCGCCTTGGCCGATGATGGTGCTGCCGCCGAGGATGGTGGCGCCGGCGTAGATGGTGACGTCGTCTTCGATGGTGGGGTGGCGCTTCTGGCCGCGGAGGAGCTGGCCGAATGCGGGGGCGAGTGCGCCGAGGGTGACGCCTTGATAGATCTTAACGTTTTTGCCGATCTCGGTGGTCTCGCCGATGACGACGCCAGTGCCGTGGTCGATGAAGAAGCTGTGCCCGAGCTTGGCGCCGGGGTGGATGTCGATGCCGGTGCGGCTGTGGGCGTGTTCGGTCATGATGCGCGGGAGGAGCGGGACGGCGAGCTTGTAAAACTCGTGGGCGAGGCGCTGGACGAAGATGGCGAAGAGGCCGGGGTAGCAGAAGATCGTCTCGTCGGTGGACTGGGCGGCGGGATCGCCTTCGAAGGCGGCCTGGACGTCGGTGGCGAGGATGTCGCGCACGGCGGGGATGCGGCTGAAGAACGTGTCGACGATCTTCGCGGCCTCGGCGTCGCACTCGGCGCAACGCTCGTTGGTGCTCTCACCGTTTTCGCCGGGGATGTTTTCGCGGTAGCGCAGGCAGCAGCGGACCTGATCGTAGAGGATGTCGGTGAGTTCGATCGTGAGTTCGCCCAGACGATAGGCGAGGTTTTCGCTGGTGATGCCGAGCTTGCCGAAGTAGCCGGGGAAAATGAGCTGGCGGAGGAGGTCGATCGACTTGATGATCGCGTCGCGGCTGGGGAGGAAGACGCGGTCGAGGTGCTTCATCCGCGGTTCGGCCATCACGTTGTCGACGAGGGACTGGACGATGGCGGGGAGGCGGTGATTGAGGTCGTTTCGGTTCATGTGGACGCGGGAATGATAGGGGTTGCGAGCGGGAGGGGCAAACCAATAATAGGTTGGTGATGGAGCGTGTCTTGTCTTATTCCACGGTGCGAAGCCGCAAGCGGCGCGGATGCGCGAATTCACAGGGATTGTGATATGGAAGCCTTGATGATTGGTGTGTCGGGGATGCGCGGGACGATCGGCGGGACGCTGACGCCGGCGGTGGTGATGCGGATGGCGGGGGCGTTTGGGGCGTGGCTGAAGCGGGGCGCGCCGGCGGTGAACGGGGCGCATTATCGCGTGGTTTTCGGGCGGGATTCGCGGCCTAGCGGGTCTTGGGTGCGGGATGCGGCGGTGGCGGCGCTGACGGCGAGCGGGATCGAGGTGATCGACCTCGACGTGGTGACGACGCCGGGCGTGGCGATGATGGTGAAGCATCTCGGCGCGGACGCGGGGATGATCGCGACGGCGTCGCACAATCCGATCGAGTGGAATGGGCTGAAACTGTTGAACAGCCAGTCGGTGGCGCTGCCGCCTGAAGCGGCGGAGCAGATCAAGGCGGGGTACGAGGCGGGGGACGCGGAATACGTGCGCGTGGAAAAGCTGGTACCGGCGAAGCGAAACAGCGAGACGCACGCGCTGCACATCAAGCGGGTGCTGGATTACGTGGATACGCTGGGCATTTCGACGAAGCGGTTTAAGGTGGTACTGGACAGCGTAAACGGGGCGGGGTGCGTGGCGACGGCGACGCTGCTCAATAAGCTGGGGTGCCAGGTGATTCATTTGAACGCGACGCCGGACGGGCAGTTTCCGCATGAGCCGGAGCCGACGGAGAAGAACCTGACGGGGCTGGCGGACGAGGTGCGGCGGCAGCGGGCGGCGGTGGGTTTTGCGCAGGACCCGGATGCGGATCGGCTGGCGGTGGTGGATGAGAACGGCAAGTACATCGGCGAGGAGTATTCGCTGGCGCTGGCGGCGGAGCTGATCCTGTCAAAGCGGCCGGGGCCGGTGGTGGCGAATCTTTCGACTAGCCGGATGATTGATGACATCGCTGCGAAGTATGGCGGGCGGGTCATTCGCACGTGCGTGGGAGAGGCGAACGTGGTGCAGGCGATGATCCGGGAGAATTCGGTGATCGGCGGGGAAGGGAACGGCGGCGTGATCGACCCGCGCATCGTGCCGGGGCGCGACTCGCTGGTGGGGATGGCTTACGTGCTGCAGCTCATGGCGGGGACGGGGCGGACGATCAGCCAGCTTGTGGCGGGGATTCCGCGGTACGAGATCGTGAAGACGAAATTTGAGTGCCGGCGGGAGGATGCGAATCGGGCGGTGGAGGCGGTGAAAAGGGAGTTTGCATCTGAAAGGGTGGACACGCAGGATGGAATTCGGATCGACTGGGAGCGGGCTTGGGTGCATGCGCGGCCTAGCAATACGGAGCCGATCATGCGGATCATCGCGGAGGCGCCGGATCGTGCGGAGGCGGAGGAGAAGATTGCGATGGTGCGGGGGGTGGTGGATCGGGCGCTGAAGGGGTAACGATCAGAGACGTCCGATCGCTTCGAACGACTCGATCGGCGCGTCCCCTTCAACGGCCGGCGTCGGCTCGACAACGCGGAATCGAACGAGCGCGAGGGTTCGTAGGCGCGCCTGAGCGTTGACCAGGTTTCGCGCGTCGCGTGTTTTGCACGCCTTCTCGAGTTGCTTGGCGGCGTTGACGGCTGGGCCGATCGCGGTGAACTGGCTGTATTCCGCAGAGCCGATGTCTCCGACGATGGCCTGGCCGGTCGCAACGCCGATGCGCATGCGGACGCGCGGCAGGCCCCTGGCTGTGAGCCGATCGTTCAGGAGATCCATCGCGTTCTGCATGTCGAGCACGGCGCGGATGGCCTGTTCGGCGTGGTTGCTGCGACTGACGCTGAGGATCGGGCCGAAGCAGCAGAAGAGGCTGTCGAACGCATGCTGGTGGATGTAGCCGTCGTGCCGCCTGATGATGGGCGTCATGACGGAGTAGTATTCGTTCAGGAGATGAGCGCCGGCCTGATGTCCGAGCCGCTCTAATAGCGGTACGAAGTCGTCGAGGTTGGCGAAGAGGACGGTGATGTCGAGGGGGATGGGGTTGATCGATTCTGGGTCGGACACGCCCTTGCGGGCAAGTCGGCGCGCGCGACCGGGCGTTAAGAACCACCGAATGATGAGCGCGATAACCAGGGCAATCGCAATGGGGATAAGAACTTCCATGCGTTGCCTAATTAGGCCCGGTTTGATCGGCAGGGACAACGGACCTGTATAGGCCTGTCCTACGGGTTGGCCGCCGGGGGATAGAAGGATGGCCGCTGTTCCACGGACTATGCTGTCCAGTCTTCGACATTCAGGTTCGGAAAATGGCGGAAGTGTGCGAGGTTTCGCGTAATCAGTGTGGCCGAAAGGGCAAGGGCAAGGGCGATGGCGCCAATCTTCATGTCCATAGTGCCGACCTTCAGCCGCATTGTCTTCAACCTTTGGAATTCAACGGCGGCGCCGTCGTCGAAATCAAGGACCGTGAGACCGCAATAGTTGTCCAGGTGTCGATTGAGGCGGCGATATGCGGCTATCTGCGCCGCTACCGTTTTGGCTTTTGCCAGAAGGGCAAACCAGCCGCGCGTCTGTTCTTCGTAGCTGATGATCGTCGTTGCGACCTGATCCTCGGGCACCGAGGCCAATCGGGCTTGGAGACGGCGCGCGGCATAACCCTTCGGCTCTTCCAGAAGAGTTAAGACGTCTGTATCGAGAATATACATGCCCCCTACCGCTTCCGGCGCTTTGGCCGTTGAGACTCACGGTACTTCCGGCCCAGTCGCATTGCTTCAGCGTGAAGGGGGTCTCCGGCAAAGCTTCCCACGATCCCTCGCCAACCTTTTTTCGCTGATTGTGATGTGCCCTTTAGCGCCACTTTGAGCTGCGCGAGTTCCCTCTCAAGGGCTCTGAGCCGCTTTTCTATTTGTACCGTGCTCATGAATACATCCTATTAAAGTCACCATTATCGCGCGAGAAAGTCCACGAAATTATCATGCAGCAGCAGCTTCACGTCGCGCTTGATATCGGCTTCCGACAGCGGCCATCCCGTGCGGGCGAGGTCGTTGTACTTATCGGCGAGCACCGCGCCGATCAACTCGCGGCTGTGATCCCACTTGTAGATTAATTGATCAAGCACGCGGGCGTCGCTGTGCTGGGGGATGACGCTGAGTCCCAGGAGTTCGATGCGCATGCGGGTGATCTCGTCGATCAGGCTGGGGTTATTGAGGAACCACCAGCAGCCGAAGACCACGAGGTTGCCGAATTTCCGGGCGGCGACGCAGAGTTCGTGCTGGTTTTCGCGGGCGAGCATCGTGCAGAAGAATTTGTTCTGCGGGAAATCGCGGCAGAGGGTGACGACGGATTGCACGTCGGCGAGGCCGACCATGTCGGCGGCGTCGCGGAGGGGTGGGTTGGCGCCGCGGCGGCAGCCGATCATCATCGCGAAGGGGAGGTTGCGCTCGGCGCAAACGGGGAGGATGATTCGCTCGAAGACCTTGTCGCTGGCGTGGCCGGCGCCGTAGCGGAATTCGGGCGGGAGGCTAACGGCGACGTAGATTGCCTTTTGCAGGTCGATCCAGTGGCGGAGGAATTTGCGGGCGGATTCGACGGTCTTGTCGTCGATGGTCTGGCTGCAGGGGAATCCCCACTCGGTCATTTTCTTCGCGGCCGTGGGCCAGTCGCAGAGGAAGGGGTCGATGCGGAGGACGGCTTGGAAGCGCGGGTCGGCACCGATGCTTTTGTCCGCCAGCCAGCGATTGCGCTCGTTGTCGTCGAAGACGGCGTTGGTCATGGTGATCGAGTCGACGTTGGCGATCTCCATGACCTTGTCGACGTACTGGCTGGGGTCTTGTTGCGCGAACCACTTGCGGGCGGGGGCGAGTGATTTGTCGGAGATATCGAGGCCTAGTTTTTGCAGTGTCGTGAGGACGCCGCGGCAGGCTTCGGAGATGGGCGAGCGCTCGATGAAGAGGTGTTTCCAGATGTGGTCGGCCTGGGCGGACTTGGGCATGTTGAAGAACTGTTCGTACGGAAGTTGGGTGGCGGGGACTACGCGGTAGACTTCGGCGATTAGGTAGTGGTAGGTGATCAGCTCATCGACGCCCCAGAGCATGAAACCGGCGGGGTCGGTCTTGCCGGTGGCGTTGGCAACCGGCGTGCAGAAGCTAGGCGGGTAGAGGTGGGTGTGCATGTCGCGGACTGGCTGGTCGGCGAGGGCGCGGGTGACGGTTTGGGCGATGGCGGCGGGGGTGGTGAGCGACGATGACATTCGGGCTTTCCTGATGGACAGTTGACCGATACTTCAAGGCAGGGGCAAGAGTGACAGGCGTTCGATTTGAGAGAAGTGCGAATCGCGCGTCGCAAGTGGAAGGACATGTTCCACTGCGGTGGCGGCGATCCAGAGGTCGTTCTCGGGAACCGGGCGCCCCTTCTTTCTTCTTCAGGTCAATGCGAAGCTCAGCGTAGACCCGCGAGGTTGCGGCGGTCACATCCAATGTCTCCGATCGATCAATTAGTTTCTGCACTCGATCCAAGTTCTCCGCCGGGCGATTAGAGTTCAACGCGCCAAAGAGCAATTCACCGACCACGGTTGCCGGTAGGCAAAGTGTCACAAAAGATAGCAGCGACGCCTCGATCCCGGGCTCGGCATTCAAAAGCGCGATCGCGATGTTGGTGTCGAGAATCGCGCGATCACCAGTCATTCAGGTCCACCTTCTCAAATTCGTCATCAATGATCCTCAGCATCTCCCTGGCGTCCTCATCAGGAAGGATCCCGACGCAGTCCGCCCACGGCCGCCGCGACGCTTCAGTAGCTATCGTGAGTTTGACCTGCGCGTGTTCCGCAAGCCAAGTGAGCGGCTCGAGCGGGTGCAACGCGCCATTCTGGTATACTGCGCTGATCGTCTTCTGCATCGCGACACCTCAGTTTACGTTCGCCGCCTGAATCCGGGCCTCTCCGATCTTATCGACAAACTCCTGCTCCGTCAGCACCGGCACGCCCAGTTCCTTCGCTTTGTCCAGCTTACTCCCCGCCTTCTCGCCCGCGACGACGAAGGCGGTCTTCTTGCTGACGCTGCCGCTGGCTTTGCCGCCCAGTCTGACGATCAGGCGCTCGATCTCTTCGCGCTGCAGTTTGTGCAGCGTTCCGGTGACTACGATCGTCTGGCCAGCGAGGGGGAGGTCGGCGTTGGATTTGGCGGCAGCCTTTTCCAGGGTGGGGTTGACGCCGACCCTTTTCAGTTCTTCGATTGCCTTCATTCCCGCGGGGTTGTGGAAGAAGTCGTGGACGGATTCGGCGATGACCGGGCCGATCTCCTTTACGCCTGAGAGATCGTCGGCGGACGCGGCGGCGATTGCGTCGAGGTTTCCGAAGTGGGACGCTAGGATGTAGGCCACGCGGGTGCCGACGTGATGGATGCCGAGGCCGGCGAGGAGGCGATCGAGGCCCTTTGTGCGGCTGTTCTCGACGTTCTGCACGACTTTGTTGGCTACCTTTTCGCCCACTGTGCGGGTGACGGATTTGCCGTCCTGGTCGACCTCGGAGCTGATCGTCGCGATGTCGTCGGGCTTGAGTTTGTAGAGGTCGGCGAACGTGTGGACGAGGCCGCGCTCGACGAGCTGGTCGATCAGGACGTCGCCGATCCCTTCGATGTCCATCTGGCCGCGGCCGCAGAACCAGCGGAGGCGCTCCTTTACCTGGGCGGGGCAGGCGGGGTTGGGGCAGTAGATGTCGATGCCAGCGTCGAGGATCTCGACCTTGTTGTCGCAGGTGGGGCAGACCTCGGGCAGTTTGGCGCGCTTGACCTTCTTTCGGCGATAGAATTCGTCGCACTCGGTGTTGACGCAGCGATAGGCTGCGATTTCCTCGGGCAGGGCCTCGCGCTCGACCTTCGTGCCGCACTCGGGGCATTTGATGGGCGCCGCGATTGGCTTGGCGTTCTTGGGACGTTTCTCTTTTACGACTTCCGCGACGTAGGGGATGACTTCGCCGGCGCGTTCGACGACGACGGTGTCGCCGTAGTGAATGTCGAGCCGCTGAATCTGATCAACGTTGTGAAGGGTTGCGTGGGTGACGGTGACGCCGCCTACGAAGACCGGTTCCAAGTCCGCCACCGGCGTCAGCGTGCCGCCCTTGCCGACCTGCCAGCGGACGTCGTGCAGCGCGGTTGGCTGCTGCTCGGTCTCGTACTTGTAGGCGATGACCCAACGCGGTGATTTGCTCGTCGCGCCCAGGCGGTCGCGGTGGTTGAACGAATCCACCTTGATCACCACGCCGTCAGTCATGTATGGGAGCTTGGGGCGGATCTTCTCGAATTCGTGGATGCACTTGATCGCCTCGTCGATGTTCGGCACCTGCCAGACCTCCTTCGGCAGCGGCAAACCCCACTGGCGCAATAGTTGCGCCCATTCCCAATACCCCTTGGCTGGCATTGGCTCGACCTGACCCAGGCCGTGGGCGAGAAAGCGCAGGCGGCGTTTGGCGACGATCTTGGGATCAAGCCGGCGCAGCGTGCCTGACGTGAGGTTGCGCGGGTTGGCGTACGGCTCTTCGCCGGATTCGGCGATCTCCTTGTTCACTCGCTGGAAGTCTTCGTTGTCCATGTAGACTTCGCCGCGGACTTCCAGGATCTTCGGCGGACTGACCGGCGCGCCATCCTTTTGCAGGGTGAGCGGCACGGATTTGATTGTTCGGGCGTTGACGGTGATGTCGTCGCCGACATTGCCGCGGCCTCGCGTGGCGGCGACGGCGAGATGGCCGTTTTCGTAGCGCAGGCTGATCGATGCGCCGTCGATCTTCGGTTCCAGGACGTATGACGGCTGATCGCCGCCCAGCGCCTTGCGGACGCGCTCGTCGAACGCCCGCACCTCGGCCTCGTTGTAGGTGTTATCGATCGACATCATGGGCACTGCGTGGCGGACGGGCTTCAATTCCGTCTGGATGTCGCCGCCGACGCGCTGCGTTGGTGAGTCTGCCGTCCGCTGTTCCGGGTGGGCGGTTTCGAGGTCGATCAATTCCTGCATCAGCTTGTCGTAGTCACGGTCGCTGAGTTCCGGGCGGGCTTCGATGTAATACAAGTGATTTGCTCGATTGAGCTCGTCGCGGAGCTTTGCGATGCGTTTCTCGATCAGTTGGGACATCGGCACATTTTAGCGACATTGCGCCTCACGCGAAAACCGGTTGCACTGTATTGCCGGCCAGCTATATTCGATCCTGGCGCCTAGCAGCGCCGCCCACGGCAGGATGCCGGGGCCTATTCTCAAACTCCACGGATGGAGCCTCGCATGAAGCGCCACATCGTCAGCGCGGGCATCGCCGCCGCCGCAATTGCCGGTCTCACCGGCTGCCAGTCCAAGCCGCAACCGCAGAATCTACAGAGCGCCGCAGCCCAGCAGCCACTCATCGACGTCAAGCCGATCGTCGCCGTCCCCCCTGCCCCTGCCGTTACACCTGACGCCCGCGCCGTGACCTCTCAAGCCCTGGTTTACAAGGCTCAGAATTACACGCGCGAGATGGAACCACTGCTGAACAAGCGCGTGAAAAAAGCCAGCGAGCCGACGGACGTCGATTTCCTCGACCCCAGCGATTTTCGCCTCGGCCCCGCCTCGGCCGCCACGCCTGCGCTCTCACTTGCTCCGGCGAAAAAGGCCGAGCCGATTGTCCAGGTCGTCGCCATCGCCCATCCGGTCATTGCCAACAGTCCCACGCTTCCCAACCAGGGAGCGACACTTGGCAATAGCGCCACTGCTGACGCGCCCGGGGCAACCGGCGGCGCGATCGCCAGCAGCGCCAACTATCCCCGTTCCATCAACGACGCCTCCACCGAGCGCTCGCCAATCCCTCCTGCCAAGGGAGCCGCCGCCGGCGATCTCGACCCGATCCTCTCGCGCAATTTGAAGGATTACCCCAAGGACGTGTGGGCCCACCTCGACTTTCAGATGCTGCAATTTCTGCGCGACAAGCCGACGCCGCAGCTCGACGTGCTCGCCCCGCTCGCGGCGGAAGACCGCGAGTTGATCGCCTCGGTCATGGACGGCCTGACCAATTTTCGCAACGCGATCCGGGCTGACAATAACATGCTGATGAGCCGCAAGGTGCGCCCGTTCCTTGAACTCGCCGACCGCCTTCGCGCTCAGGCCGACCTGATCATCCCGACCATGACCCTCTGCACGCGCGTCGATGGCTTTGGCGTTTATGAGCCCGTCGAGCCGGCTCGCTTTACCGCGATGAAGGAGCACCCGATCATCGTTTACTGCGAGGTTGAGAACTTCGCCTCGCATCAGAACGGCAACAAGATGTGGGAGACCAAGCTTTCGCAGGAAGTCGTCCTCTACACCGAGACGGGTTTGCCGGTCTGGCAGGACAAGACGGAGAACATCCCCGATCTGGCCCGTAACCGGCGGCATGATTTCTTTGTCGTTAAGAAGACCAAGTTCCCAGCCAACATCACGATTGGCCGGTACATTCTGAAGGTGACCATCGTGGATCAGCAGGCTAATCGCGTCACCGAGGCGACGCTGCCGGTGCTGTTCGTCGCGCAGTAGAATTCGACCCTCTCACTCGAAGTCCGCTCCCGCGAGATCAAGCTTAAAGATCGTCCCCTCATACCCCACGACGTACAGCGCGCCGTGTTCATCGCGCCCGAACGACACGACCCGCTCCGGCGACATGCCGATCTGCCGCACCGTTTTCAGCACGCCATTCGCATGCGTCAGGCCGAAGATCCGCCTGCTCTGGAAATCGGCGAAGAGGTAAACACCGTAGAACGGTGACTTTGGTACTGCGCGGTAGACGTACCCGCCCGTGACCGACACGCCGTATTTCCGCCCATATGCAAACACTGGGGGTGAATATCGCTCGCCCGCCCGGCGATATTGATTTGAGAAGGGCGCGAAGCCTTCGTGGGCGTTCCAGCCGTAATTCTCTCCCTTGCGCACCATGTCCACTTCCTCATACAGATCCTGACCGACGTCGCCGACCCACAGGTCACCCGTGGCAGGGTCAAAGCTGTACCGCCAGGGTTCGCGAAGTCCGGCCGCCCAGATCTCTCGCCGCACGCCTTTGCGCCCGACAAATGGGTTATCCGGCGGCACCGCATATGCCTTTCCTTCGTCCGCGTGATCGACGTCGATCCGCAGCATCTTCCCGCGCAGCAGGCTCATGTCCTGCGCGTTCCCGTGCGGGTCCTGCTGCGGGCCGCTGTCGCCCATTGCGATATAGAGGTAGCCATCCGGCCCGAACTCGAGGCCGCCGCCGCAATGGTTGGATGTGCTACCGTCGATCTTCAAGATCTCGCGCAATGGCGTCCCCGAATCCACCCTTAGGTCCAGCGCCGCCAACCCCTCGAACACTTGCGTTGAGAACCGGCCCTTTTCCACCGGCTGTCGAACGATAAAGTACCTGCGATTCTGGGCATACTTGGGATGGAACACGATCGCCATGATGCCATGCGCGCCCGCCATCGCCCGGCCACTGTCGAAGAATAGACTCTTCGCTTCGCCCGAGTCGCCAGGCTTTTCCAATAGCCAGACCTTGCCCGTCTCGTGCTCCACTACCGCAAACCCGCCCGCCACACCCGGCACCGGCCCGAACCAGACCGGGTGGGTGAACTTGTGTTCCGCGGAGTGGATCGGACGCAGCACGATCGGCCGCTTTGTTTCCGCGATCAGCGGCGGCATCCCGTGTCCGATCGCAGCCGTCGCCTCTGGCGTTTTCAAGCTCGCAAGATATTCGATTAAATCCGCGAATTCCGCCGAACTCAGGCCGTTCTGCAATCCCTCGGGCATCATCGAACCCGGCGAAACGCGCCGCTCGCGAACGTCCACCGTCGCGATTCGCTTGAATTGCCCATCCGCCGCCATCAGCGTCACCGCGTCATCGGTCGATTCTTTGATGATCCCATCAAACACATCCCCCGCGTTCGTGGTCACGATCGTCGTCGCATACCCCTCGGCGATCGTCGCCGATGGTGCCAGCACAGATTCCACCAGCTCGCGGCGGCCGAATTTGTCTCCAATCGCAAACAGATCCGGCCCGACCTTGCCACCCTTTCCATCGATCGAATGACAACGCCCGCACGCCAGGCGTTTCTCGTCCATGAACAGCAGGTTGCCGCGTGAAGCGTCCCCGCCATGCGTCATCGCGAAGGACGCGTATTGCTCTTTCGAGAGCGGCACCTGCGCCGAGACGTCCACCGCAAACAGCAGCGCCGCCACAGCGATCGGCACAAGCACGATTCTCATTCAGCTCTCCGGATTCGCGTAAACCACATCCGCCACCGTCTCTCGCCGTCCGGTCAAATGCGCGACGATCCGCTCCACATGCACGTGCCCGTTCTCAATGAAGGTCTCATACTTGTCCTGCGTCCCACCCACGACCGTGCCGCAGAGGTAGACGCCGGGCACGTTCGTCTCCATCGTCCGTGCGTCATATGCCGGCGTTTCGCGCGCCCCCTGCAAGTCCACCCCCGCCATCCGGCAGAGCGACATATCCGCCACGTAGCCGATCTGCGGCACGACGAAATCCGCTTCGACGTTCTCGCCGCTCGAAAGCCGCACGTGCGTCGGCGTGATCGCGGTCACGCACGTGTTCGCGTACGCCTTGATCGCCCCCGACTTCATCAACCCGGTAATCTCCGGCAGCAACCAATACTTGATCGACTTCCCCGGCAATTCCGCGCTGCGATAGGAGAGCGACACACGCGCCCCGGCCTGATGAAACCGCAGCGCCGTCTCGACCGCCGAATTCTTCCCGCCCACCACCAGCACGCGGGTGCCGAAGTAATCGTGCGGATCGCGCCAATGCGGGTGAACGTGCGGCAGGTTCTCACCCGGCACACCGAGCGTCCGCGGCCGCGCCGTGCCGCCGGTCGCCAGCACGATCCGTTTCATTCGGTGATCCCGCTCCGCGCCCGCGGGCCGCGTCGTCAGCGTAAAACCTTCGGACCCATCTCGTTCGATCGCCACCACCGGCTCGTACGTATTGATCGTCAAGCCGAACTGCTGCACCACCGTGCGCAGGTACGTTAGGTATTGTTCGCGCGTTGCCTTGCCCTGATCCGGCGTCTGCAGCGGGACCCCGGCGACCGCGATCCGATCGTTCGACGAAAAAAACCGCGTCTGCGGCGGAAACCATGAGATCGTGTATCCGATCTGACACGCATCAAACTGCACGAACGAGATCCCCGCGCGCTGCAGCGCCACCGCAAGCTCGATTCCTAATGGCCCCGCGCCGACGATTGCCACCTCTGCATCCATGAACCTGCTCCCGTGCAAGACCGGCGATTATAGACACGCCGACGCACCGCTCTTGCAAAAACCCCAGCGCCACCGGATATCCATCCGCAATCATGCGCGAAGCAGACCTTCCCCTCCACTACAAGACCCCCGCCACCTGGGCCGCCGCCGTCCTCGCCCAACCCTTGGAGCTCCTCAATGACCACGCCCATCTCGAAAAGAAAGCTGCGGCCAACGCGCTCGAGCTGCTCAACCGCTGGCCCGAGCCGAGCCCACCGGAGAATTGGGTCGCGGCCATGACGGCGGTGGCGCGGGACGAGGTCGAGCATCTTGCCGTCGTCTGCCGCCTGCTCGCCCGTCGAGGCGGTCGCCTCACCAAATCGCACGCCAACCCCTACGCCAGCGCGCTGCACAAACTTGTCCGCCGCGGCCAGGGCACCAGTGAACTGGTAGATCGCCTGATGATCTCCAGCCTGATCGAAGCCCGCTCGTGCGAACGCTTCGCGTTGCTCGGTGAGGCTTGCGAAGATCCCGAGCTGCCAAAACTCTACAAGGGCCTCTGGGCCAGTGAGCACGGCCACTACAAAACCTTCCTCCAACTCGCCGAACAGCTCCAACCGGCAGAGCAAGTCGCCAAGCGCTGGCAGGACATGCTCGACAACGAATCTGAGATCATCCAACGCCAGCCCCCTGGCCCCAGAATGCACAGTAGCGCCGAAAAGTGACCGGCTCGCGCGAAAACCCCCATCCTCTCATCATTTTCCCCTCGCTCGGGTATAACGCTAAATTAGCACAAGGAGACCGCCGCCATGAAACCACTCGCCGCTCTCGCCCTCATCGCATTATTCCTCTCCCCCCTCGCCCACGCCGCCGACCCCCAGCAATGGGTCACCTACCAAGGCCAGGGCGACGGCCCCGGCAAAGGGAAGCAGATCGTCCTGATCTCCGGCGATGAAGAATATCGCTCCGAAGAGGTCATGCCCCAACTCGGCAAGATCCTCGCGCAGCGCCACGGCTTCAAGTGCACCGTTCTCTTCGCGATCGATCCGGCCAATGGCGAGATCAATCCCAACTACGGCAAGAACATCCCCGGCCTCGAGGCCCTCGACTCAGCCGACCTGATGATCATCCTCACGCGCTTCCGCGCGCTGCCCGATGACCAGATGAAGCACTTCGACGATTTCCTCAAGGCCGGCAAACCCGTCATCGGCCTCCGCACCGCCACCCACGCCTTCAGCGGTTTGAAGGGACAATATGAGACCTACAACTGGGGCTACAAGGGCTCGGAAAAAGAATGGACGCAAGGCTTCGGCCGCTTGGTCCTGGGTGAAACCTGGATCAATCATCACGGCTCGCACATGAACGACGCGACGCGCGGCATCTTCGCGGAAGGCGCCAAGGACAGCCCCCTGCTCAACGGCATAAAAGACGGCGAAATCTGGGGGCCGACCGACGTCTACGGCGTTCGCCTGCCGCTCCCCGGCGACGCCAAGCCGATCCTCCTGGGCCAGGTGCTCAAGCGCAAAGGCGCTAAAAAGGACGCCGTCGAGGACCCCTTCTACGGAATGACCCCCGACGATCAACCCGCCGCCGACGATAAAAAGAACGACCCCATGATGCCCATCGCCTGGACCAAATCATATCAGCTTCCCGGCGGCAAACCGGGCAAGTCGTTCACCACCACGATGGGTTCTTCGACCGACCTCGCCAACGAACCGCTTCGCCGGCTCCTCGTCAATGCCGCCTATTCCCTCCTGGACTTGAAAGTCCCCGAGAAGGCCGACGTCACCCTCGTCGGCGAATTCAAACCCAGCGCCTATCGCGGAAACGGCTACAAAAAGGGTATGAAGCCCGACGACTTCAAATAACTTCCGCGATTACACGTTCTCATCCCCATGCGACGCCGCATCGCCTTCACCCTCGTCGAGCTCTTAGTGGTCATCGGCACCATCGCGCTGCTGATTGCCATCCTCCTGCCCGCGCTGAGCAAGGCCCGCCGGCAATCGATCACCGTCAAGTGTCTCAGCAACCTCCGCCAGGTCGGTAACGCCATGGCCATGTACGTCCCCGAGTACAGGGGCTACTGCCCCGGCCCCTGCCTGCGCGGACAGTTCATCAAGTACAACCAGGGCAGCGACTCCCTCTCGCGCTACCTCGCCGTCTACGTCAACCGCCCGCAACCCTCCGCCGTCACCGAGATCAACCCCGTCTTCATGTGCCCCGGCGTCGAGCTCGATGCCACCCACCCCTACGACTATGTCATCTACGTGACCGTCTCCAACCCGCCCAATAACTACGCCGAACTATTCGGCTACCCCGCCGTCGATAACACCCCGATGAAGACTCCGCAAAAAATCACCCGGGTCAAAAATGCCTCCGAAGAACCGATGCTCGAAGAACTCGACCTCATCAAAAAAGCCGTCAAATATCCTGAGGCCGAGTGGACCTACGTCCCCGCCGCCCCCCCGCACGGCCAACGCGGCAAACAATCCCGCCGCAACCTCCTCTACTGGGACGGCCACGCCGCCACCGTAGACGAAACTCCGTGAGGTGTGCCCTTCATTAACTTGCTGATCATCCCGCCCCGCCCGCCACGCCCGCCACAAAATAGCCCTAGGCGCACCTCCATCCCATCGCCTAAATTCGTGCAAGACCCGCTCGCCTCTATCAATCAAAGGGAACCCCGCGCATGAATCCAACCACCGCCACAATCGAATCACTCGAACCCCGCACCCTCCTCTCCGCCGGTGACCTCGACCCCACCTTCGGCGCCCACGGCGTCGTCGTCTTCCCCGACATCGTCGCCCCCGTCGTCGGACTCGCCACCCAGTCCGATGGCAAATTCGTCCTCGCCAACCACACCACCGTCTATCGCTTCCGCGCTGACGGCACGCTCGACCGATCCTTCGGCCACCGCGGTCACGTCACCCCCGGCTTCACCCTCTACGGCCTCGGCATCGATCACAGTGGCCGCATCGCGGTCGGGGGCGGAACCGACGATTTTAAATGGGCCGCCGCGCGCTATAAGCCGGACGGCACTCCCGACACCGCCTTCAACGGCACCGGCCAGATCATCACCCACGTCAACGGCAACAACGACGAACGCGCAACCGTCATGGCCCTCCAGCCCGACGGCAAGATCATCGTCGGCGGCACCCAGTTCAATGGTAATAACGACGAGGCCCTCGGCTTCGACTACAACGCCGTCGCGGTCCGTTTCAACGTCAACGGCGCCGTCGACACGTCTTTCGGCAACGGCGGCGAGGCGTTCGATTTCGGGGGCGTCAACGTCTTCAGCACCGTCAACGCCATCGCCCTTTCCCCCGCCGGCGACGTCGCCCTCGCCGGCCGCTTCGACGGCGGCCAGTCCATCCACGACAAGATATTCGAAGTTGTTAACTCAAGCGGCCTTTCCATCGCGCGTACCCCCGTCGGCGAAGACCCCGGTTTCTACTCCAGCTACCGCGCCGCCGCCTTCCGCCCCGACGGCGTCCGCGTACTGGCTGACGAGGACGAAGGCAACTCCGACCTCTTCTTCAACAATCAACGCATTCCAATCTTCTTCGATCCCCTGAAGGCCAGCACGCCCTCCGACGAAAAGATCAACGCGATCGTCACCACCGCCGACAACAAAACGCTCATCGCCGGCGCAACCCACGGCCTGGGCCTCATTCGCTTTAACCCCAACGGCACGCCCGACGCCACCTTCGGCTTCGGCGGCACGGCCAACATCCTGATCAATCGAAAAAAGGCCCAGTGGATCGACAAGCTCGCGCTCCTCCCCAATGGCGACTACCTCGCCGCCGGCACCCTCGGCGCCTCGATCGCCGACGGCCGCGACAACGGCGCAGTCTTCGTCACCCACATCACCGGCGGCGCCCACACCGTCGGCGCACTCCCGCCCCGCGCGCAAATCACATTCCCCGGCCCCCCGTATACCGGCGCCTCCACCTACACGTTCACCATCACCTACGCCGCCGAAGAATCCATCGACCCCGCAACGCTGGACGGCCGCGACATCCGCGTGATCGGCCCGGGCGGCTACAGCGTCCTCGCCCGCCTCATCCAAAACGACTCGACCAACGCCGGCCAGCAACGCTTCGCCACCTACGAAATCGACGCCCCCGGCGGCACGTGGAACCGCGCCGACAACGGCCACTACATCGTCTACCTCCGCCCCAACCAGGTCAGCGACAACCGCGGCCGCCCCTGCCCCGCGCAGATCCTGGGCGGCTTCAAAGTCCACATCCCCAGAACCACCGCGGCCACCCCCGCCATCGCGCGCGCCATCACCCAACCACAAATCTCCCGCAAAAGAAACGACCTCTTCGACGCCTGACCAACCAAAATCATCAACGCCACGCACGCTTACCGCCGGACCCCGCGTATGGGGAGGGGCGGGGGAATGCTTGATCCAACTCATCCCTAGTTGCATCTTCTAAGGCGGCCACGCCATACCCCGCGAGAATATCGTTCGCGGCGTTATGATGTTCCCGACGCTGGGAAACCAACTATGTCCACCTCGCCTCCCCCCAAGCTCGCCACGCTGCTGGCCTCGTTCGACGAGGCCGCCCTTGGCGCACTGGCGAGCGTGGGGCTGGTGCGGCGGGCGGCAAAGGACCTGGAGAAGTCGGCGGCAGGAATTTCTGTTGAGGGGACGGCGGACGAGGGCGTGACCGTTACGCTGGCGGATGCGGTGGTGACGATCCCGGAGGCGGGGCCTGCGGGGGCGCGCTGCAGTTGCCCGGCGGGGGCGAGATGCCGGCACGTGGTGATGGCAGTGTTGTATTTGCAGAAGACGCTGAGCGCTGGCACGGGGGACGGAATCGCTGAAGCGACCCAGCCGATGGTGGGGGTGGGTCCGGACGTCGAACTGATGGGGTACTCCGTCGAGGCGCTGACGAAGTTTGCGGGCAAGAAGGTGTTGCGGGATGCCTTGCGCTTGTTGGGGGCGACGCCGGAGGTGGAAATCGCGGAGGGGGCGGGCGGTGGCGCGGTCGTGCGATTCACGAATCGGAACATCGACGTGCGATTCTTCCCAGGTGGCGGGCTCGCTGGCATGGTGACCAACGCGCCCGCAAAAGAGCGGGAGCGCGTGGCGGTGGCAGCGGTGCTGGCGTATCAGCGGCGGCATGGGCTCGCGCTGGATCTGGGGGAGGAAGCGACGGCGGCGCAGGCGGCGCTCGGAGAATCGGCTTCTCCGCCGCGGTCGCGGGCTGAGATCGTGGCGTCGGCGGTGGGGCTGTTGGAGGAGATGGTGGCGGTGGGATTGTCGCACGTGTCGCCGGGGATGCGGGAGCGGCTGACGACGCTGGCAATCTCGGCGGTCGGGGCGAACCTGCCGCGGTTGTCGCTGACGTTGCGCGGGTTGGCGGAGGGCGTGCGGTTGTTCCTGGCGCGGGATGCGCAGGCGGATGCGGAGCGATTTTTCGCGGATTTGGCGCGGGCCTATGCGCTGGCTTGCGGATTGCGCGGGGATACCGTGCCGTCGCCCCACCTCGTCGGGCAGCACCGCACGCATTATGAGGAGGTGGGGTCGCTGGCGCTGCACGGGGTGGGGGCATATGCGTGGCGGACGGCGTCGAACTACAGCGGGCTGACGGTGGTGTTCTGGGATCAGAGTGCAAAGCGTTTTAATTCGTGGTCGGAGGCGCGGCCGCGGCATCTGGCACAGGGGTTTGACCCGATCGATCGGTATCAACAGGCGGGCCCGTGGGACGGGGCGGTTTCGCCGGGACATGTGGCGACGCATCAGTTCAAGTTGAACCGGGCAAAGCGGAATGATTTCGGGCGGTTGTCCGCGGCGGCGCAGACGGGGGCGGTGCTGCTGTCGCCGACGCGGCCGATGGAGATTGACTTCGGCAATCGGCTGTTCACCAACTGGCAGGCGCTGCGAGCGTACGCGGGACGGGCGTATCCGGTGGGGCTGGCGGCGCGAAACCCGCACGATGACATCGTGGTGCTCAAACCGTCAGCGTGGGGAGAGAAGAGTTTTGATGCGGTGACGCAGACGTTTACGTGGTGGGCGACAGACGATGTCGGCGACGTGATGGCGCTGGAACTGGCGTATTCGGAGCTGACGCAGCCGACGATCGAGGCTCTGGAGAAGATGGATGTGAAGAACGCCGGCGCGTGGGGCGTGCTGGGGCGGCTGGAATTCAAGGCGGCGGGGATGGCGGTGATGCCGGTCTCGATGTTTATCACTGCGGAGAAAGCAACGGAATTGGCGGTGGTAAATCCGGGGCTTGATCGCGGACTCTCAAGGCGTCCGGCGGCAAGCGCGGTGACGGCGGCCGTTGATAAGGATGAAGCCGAGGCGGACGAAGAGGGAGAGTTGGAGAGCGAGAAGCCGGCGCTGATCCCCCCAGCCCTGGAGACGCGGCTGGCGTGGGTGGAGGATCGGTTGCAGGCGGTGGCGGAGCGGGGGCGGAAGTCGTTGTCGGGAGCATTAATCGATGAACTGACCGAGGCGGCCCGCGAGGCGGAGGCGGCGGGATTGGGGATGTTGTGCCAGGGATTGGAAGCGTTAGCGCGCAATCGGGGGGCGGGGGAGGTGGTGCGACTCAAATACGTTTTACAATTGCACCGGCAGGTGGGATATCGGGTGGGAGTGGAGGCTTAGTGCGACTCCAATGGTCATCCTAAGGGAGTTTTAACGACCGAAGAATCTGACTGGAAGTAGACTGGCTTTTACTACCGGTCGGATCCTTCGGAGTACCTCAGGATGACGAGGCGCGAGAGAACGCGTTACGCCATCTTCTGGAACAGGTAGTTGGGGTTCTGAATGACAACGCGATAATTGGGGAGGCGTTTCACCTCTTCGATCACGCGCCCGACTTCGAACTTGGTGCCGTCGGCGGAGTCGTCGAAGAGGATGAAGCCGCCGGGCTCGAGGTGGCGGTCGGTGTTAAGAAAATCGCGGCGCGCGGGCTCGTAGCTGTGGTCGCCGTCGATGTAGCAGAAGGAGATGGGGCCGCCGAGGGGCGTGCGGCGTTCAAAGAGGTCTATCGCAGTCGCGCCGTCGTTCCACTTGGCGAAGAGCTCGTCAGAGGAGAGTTCGATAGTGTGCGGGAGATCATCGCGGCTGAACATGCGGACGTTGCGGAGATAGGAATCGCGCACGAAGCGTCGGTAGTCGGCGTGGGACAAATTGGAGTCGCCGACATTCCCGGCAGCGCCTTCGAACTGCCAGCGGTCGCAGTTGATGAACGGATTGGTGACGCCGTGGCGGGCGCGGAGGTAGGTGAGGAGGTTCGTCGAGAGCCCCGCGAAGACGCCGATCTCCAGCATCGGATTCTGCGAGGGAAGGTGCGCCAGGGCGTAGTCGAAGCAGAGCAAATTGCCCTTGGCGAGCATGCCGGGGTTGATAAAGGTTAGCCAGTTGACGTATTCGTCTGCGATGTTGATGAACGGGATGCCGCTGGTGGTGCGGGCGGTGGGGAAGTGGCGGTAAGCGTCGGCAACAGTGGTGGCTTCTGCGGTGTCTACCATGGATGACCTCAGGCTTGAACGGGAGCGCGCTGGCCGAGCCAGTGCGTTAAACGGTCGCGGAACTCGTCGGCGGACCAGTTGCGGACGAGCATGCGCGGGAGTTGGAACATGTCCTGCCCGGGGAGAATGGGGCCGGGGAAATTGGAGCAGGCGAAGTCGAAGCCGGCGGCTTTGACGGCGGCGACGCTGTCGGCGGTGTAGTCGCGACGGCCACCGAAAGGGTAGGAGAAACTCGTGACGGGGCGCTGAAGGATGGATTCAAGCGTGGCTTTGCAATCGAACATCTCGCGGTGCTGTACCGCGCCGGATTCGCTGCTTAGCAGTGGGTGGTTGACGGTGTGGCCGCCAACTTCGATCAGACCTGTGCGCGTGAGGCCGCAAAGTTGGGCTGGCGTCATCATGCGGTGTGTGGGACGAGGCTGCGCCCGCACGCCGGCCCACTGGTTAAGTTGTGTCAGCGCGCGATGTCTTTCATCCACCGTCGCGTTATGGAGCAGAACGCAGAGTTGTCGGTAACTGCGGTGACGCGCGGTGGGATCGTCGGGGAGGGTGACGTTCCAACCTTCATGTTTTTCCCAAGCTGCTTCGTGCAGGATTATATCAACGCTCTTCTCTCCAACTTCCAAGTGAAGCCAATCGGGCAGGTGGTTTGGCTGAAGGAAGATGCGGTCGAGGTCGTCCCAGAAAAATTCGCGGGTGTTGTCGATGCCCGCGGTGGCGACGAAGACGGTGGCGGGGACCTGGTGCTGATGGAGGATTGGGCTGGCGTTTTCGAGATTGTCGGCGTAGCCGTCATCGAACGTGACGGCGACGGCATTGCGAGGAGGCTTGCCAGTGCGCGCGGCGCGGACGAGTTCGCCCAGCGCCATTGGCGTCGCGAGTTCACGCAGCACTTCGACATGATCCGCAAATCGCTCAGGCGTGACCGCGAGCAGTTGCGGGTCAGTCTCAAGCCGCGCCACGCGATGATATAGGAGAATGACGGGGCCGCTCATCGGGACTCCGGGGCGCGGGCGGCGCGAATCGTGACGATGAGCTGATAGACGGGATCGCAGTGGTCTAATTCTTCGATGGTGAGCTCTTCGGTCGCCAGGCCTTGAAGAAATGCGGTGGCGGCGAGGGCGTTGCCGCGGGCTTGGACCTCGACGGTTCCGCCGACGAAGCCTTCTTCGAAGAGACGGCGCGCGGAGAGGGTGGTGAACCGCCAGAAGTCTCCCCAGCGTTCCATGTCGTACTGGCTGATTTGGCTGATGCAAGGCACGGTGGCGAGGACGACGCCGCCGGGCTTCAGCGCAGCATGGCAATTGGCGACGGCGGCGCCGACGTCGAAGATGAACGGCAGCACTTGGGTGAGAATGATGCAGTCGAAGGCGTTACGCGGAATCCCTTGACCGGTGGCGAGGTCACCCACGACGGTGGCGCTGCGGCCACCGGGCGGGGTGTGGAGAATGTCGGCGCGGCTGACGCGGTCGCCGCCGAAACGATGGGTATAAGTGGAGTCGCCAACTTCGAGGACGCGGCCGCGGATGTCCTTTTGGTGATGTTCGAGAAATCGTTCGATGTAGTGGCGGTCGATGGGCGTGCCGCGGTCGTGGCCGAAGGATCGGCTCACGGGTTCGAGACTTCGCACTGTGGGCCAGGCGGTGTTATTCATGGGCGCTGCGCGTGCACCAGGCAAAACCAGTCGGCCTTGGGGCGATGGCGAAACGGGGGTTTGGTGAGCGGACCGGTCTCGGAATCGAAGTCGTGAACGAGGTAACGAAAGCCGGCTTGGTCGAGGAGATTGAGAAGGTCACCGAGGCATTGCTTGCCGCCGGCCCAGCCGTGGTATTCGACGACCATGCGGTTGACGTTGGCAAGGCGGCCGCTTTCGTGTGCTTCGCGCAAGACGGGAAGCTCCTGCCCTTCGATGTTGAGCTTTAAGAAATCCACGGGCTGGACGAGATAATCGGAGAGGCGCACGACCTGGATGCTCGGAGCAGCAGCGCCGGCGGGCACGTCAACAATATGCCCGCCCGCCGACCCGTCCGGCGTGAAGCTGATCACGCCGGCTTCTGCGGCCAGACCGGCCTGGATGATCTCGACGTCGGCGACGCCGTTGCGGTCGAGGTTCTCGGCCAGCAGGTCCGCGATGGCCGGGTCAGGCTCGAAGGCAATGACGCGCGATCCGGGGTGATCGTGCCTAAAACCCAGGACTGAGATGCCCATGTTGCTGCCGCCGTCGATGATCACAGGATCGGGGCGATCGCAGGTGAAGCGGTAGATGCCGCGGACGAAGACGTCCTTGTACTGCATGTAGGCGTTGGGGCCGTCGGTGATGCGGAGGCGGTAGTCGCCGATCTGGCAGATGCTGTTGGCTGGTTTGTCCCACAGGCGGCCGCGCAGCTTGAGCAACTGCTCCTGTTGCGTCGCCTCGATCTGCTGACGGGTAAGACGCGCGGCCGTTGGGGTGGAGGTTGGCATGATGATTTCCGGATTGATTACCCAGAGATTATCGGCACCGGGGGGTGTTGCCCGATAGTTTTCCACATGCGGATCGCGCTCTTGAGCCACCAGTGGCCCGGCATTCGGATGGGGGGGATCGGTACGGCGGTGCGCCAATGCGCTGCGGCGCTGGCGGGGGCGGGTCATGACGTACACGTGTTTACGCTGGGAATCCCGCATGAATTGAGGGGACTCACACCGCCTGGCGTTCACCTGCACGAGGTGGCGGACCTGGCGGCGCGGCTGCGCGATGGGACGCTTTCGCCACCGCTGGCGGCAACGATCAATGCCGGCGGCGAGGGCGTCTATCGATTGGCGGTGGGATGGCTGCTGTGTGCGGCCGTGTTGGACGCTCATCGCGAGAAACCGTTTGACGTGGTGGAAGGACCGGAGGTGGAGGCGCTGGGGTTGCCGTTGATGCTTAACGGCGAATTTGATGCGCCGGTGGTGACGGGCTTACACTGCTGCAGCGCCATTGCGCATGCGGCCAATGATGCTGAAGCCGCAGAGGGGCGGGAGCTCATCGCGGCGCTGGAATTTGCAGCGATTCATCTTGCGGATGGAGTTTGCGCCCCCACGCGCGCGGTGGTGACGGAGACGCAGCGTTTCATGGCGATGCGCGAGGCCGTGTCGATCGTCCCACATGCTTATAGTTGCCCGGCGAGCTCTTTCACGCCGCCTCCGGCAGATGGCCCGATGCTTTTTGTGGGGCGGATCGAGCGGCTCAAAGGGGTGGAGCGGATCGCGGAGGCGCTCAATCTGTTTCTGCCGCGGCATCCGAAGGCGGTGTTCCGATTCATCGGGCCGGATACTGCGAGCGGGCCGGACGGCGCTTCGATGGGCGATCACGTGCGGAAATTGCTCTTGCCTGAAATCTCAGGCCGCGTGGAATTCACTGGCGAGATCGCGCACGGCCAGATCGAACGTGAATTGCGGGCGTGCAGCTTCTGCATTCAGCCGAGCATCGCCGAGAATTTTTCGATGACCTGCTGCGAGGCGATGGCGGCGGGCCGCACGGTAATCGTCGGGAGCGGAACGGGATCGGTCGAAGTGATCGGAAACGCCGGCTTAGCCATCGATCCGCGATCCAGTGGCGATCTGGCGGCGGCGATGGAGCGGCTTTGGATGGATCGGGCGTTGCTGGTGGAATTATCACGCCAGGCATATGACCGCATTCGCGCGGAGTTTTCGCCGGGGCGGATGGCCGAGCAACGCTTTGCGTTTTACGAAGGCGTGATCGCGCGATTCCAACGGGAACGGACGCAGCGATTGCGAACCCTGCCAGTGGGAATCGCCGGGGCGATATTGCCTTCGCTGGCGGCGCTCACCGGCGCGTTGGCGGGTGTTCACCAGCCTACGCACACACCCGGCGCACGGCTGCTCCGGATCATGGGAACGCACGGTCGCGGGCGGCCGGTCAACGTGGTGCTTTATGGGGCCGGAAAGCACAGCGCCCGATTGCTGGCGGAACGGCACCTTTGGGAATCGCGCGGGCATCGGGTGGTCGGTTTGATCGATGATCATCCGCGCTTCGCGGAGGGCGGGGCATACCTTGATCTTCCGGTATGGTCGCCAGCCGCAATGGAGCGACGGGTGACCGACGGTAACCAGACACCGGCGGTGGTGCTCAGCACGGACACGTATCAGGATCAATTCTGGGGGCAGACGGCACGCCTGCGCGAGGCGGGCGTGGCGGTCTTCCGGCTCTATTAGCGGTCCGATAATTGGTTCATGGGGAGCATCAATTCTGGACGACAATGACGACTGTCCCGCACTCTGTTGGAGACCGCATGCCCGTGCTGACGGAGAATGATCCCATAGCTGTCGTCGCCGCCGTGCTGCCTGAGCTGCAGTGGCAGCGCCTGAGCCTCCTGCGCGGACAGATGGAGGCCAACTGCAACGCGCTTGAAAGCCGCGATCCGGCCCTGGCCGATCAACTGAGAAGTTTTGAACCCGAGACGGAATTCGTGCTGGCGTTACGCGGCACGCAAGTAATCATCGCACGGCTTGAGGGCACCGCGGCGCGCGTGCGACCCTGCCTGCTTTCGGCCGAGGCGGCGCAGCAGACGATCGCCAGGCTTTGTCCGAGCGGAGCTTGCACGGAATCGCTGCTCATCGCCGGGGTGGATCAGGGCTGGCTGTGGGATCAAGCGTACACGTTACCGTCAGCGGTCCCCGCCCTGCCCGGCCACCGTCCGCCGCTCTACTTTCTGGTGCGTGACATCGAGGAGTTATGGCTCGCGCTGCACCTCCACGATTGGCGACTCATGCTGGCTGACCCGCGGGTGCGGCTGTCGGTCGGCGAAGATGCTGTAGCACAGTTCGAACGTGGGCTCAGGGCAAGCCCGCAGATCCCAGTCCCTCGGGTCGCGCTGAGCATCGGGCCGCAGTTGTGGGCGCCGGGAACGGACCTGGCATCAGTCGTAGCCGCGTCGCGAATGCCGCTGGAGGTGGAGCTGCAGAATTTGATGGCGCGATACGGTGAATTATACGCCTGGGCGACGCCCGGCGCGATCGCCGAGAAGATTCGTAGCGGCCAGAAGCTCCGGGTGCTGGGGATCACGTCGCGTTACACTACCTTCCTGCAATATTCGATGCGCGACTGGCTGAGCGCGATGGGGCGATTGGGTCACGAGACGAAGTTGGTCATCGAGGGCGACGCGCACGAATCGCACACGACCCTATGTTTCGCCCGCGCGTGCGTGGAGTTTCTGCCGGATGTCGTGGTGATGGTCGACCACTATCGCGGAGAATTTGGCACGCTCCCCCGGCAGATTCCTTGCGTCATGTGGGTGCAGGACAAGCTGCCGAACATCTTCAGCCCCGCCGCCGGCGCGGCCCAGGGGCCGATGGATTATTGCCTGGGGTTCGGGCGACTTTACCTGTCGCAGAATTACGGATATCCGGCCCGGCGGCACATGGAAGCGACCGTGGGCGTGGACGAAACGCGCTTCGCGCCGCGCCCGTACGACGACGCCGGCTATGAACGGTTCGCTTGCGATGTGTCGTACGTCAGCCATTCCAGCGTGCCGGCTGAGGCGATCCTCGCCAAGCACGTCGAGCGCGCGCAATCGAATGACGCGAAGCGAATGCTGGCGCAAGTATTTGAGCGCCTGCGTGCGGTTTATGATGCGGGGGGCGTCGTCACGCATCGGCTGCATTTCGAGCGATTGCTGGATGCGACACTGAAGGATCTCGGCGCGGCGATGACGCCGGAGCAACGAGACGGCGTGCTCGATCTCTTCTCCCACCAGATCAACAACGCGTTCTTCCGCCACCAGTCGCTGCACTGGCTGGCCGACATGGGCGTCGACCTTCACCTCTACGGCAAGGGTTGGGAATCGCACCCGCGATTCAAGCGCTTCGCCAAAGGCGTCGCGAACAATGAGCGACAACTGACAACGATCTTTCAGACCAGCCGGATCAACCTGCAGGTCACTCCGCACGGCGCGATTCACCAGCGGCTGTTCGAAGGCTTGGCGTCCGGCGGATTCTTCCTGATTCGCCACGCACCCGGCGAGCTTGTCGAAGGAATCTACAAACCGATCTGGGATTGGTGTCAGCAGCAGCAGATCAGCACCGACGAAGAACTGCTGGCACGAGCGACACCGCCGGTGCAGGCGGGGCTTGCAGAATTGAAACAACTGCTCGGATTTGGCGCATTCGAATTCGGATCGCAGTTCATGGACGTGATGAAACTGTCGGCCGACACCGGCTTCACAAGGTCGGCGGCGTCGATCTGGCCGGAGTATGGCGAGGTGGCGTTCGACTCGAAGCTGCGGCTCCAACAAAAGGTCACGCAGTATCTCGCCGACGACCAGGGACGCCGTCGGATCGCAGAATCGATGCGGACTCAAGTGCTGGAGCGCTTCACCTACCTGAGCACGAGCCGGCGGTTGCTGGATTTTATTGCGACGGAGTTACGAGAGCGAGGGTGAGCAATGACCACGTACGTGCCGGCAATCATGTTCAAGAAAACGCGGACGCGGGCGGGCATGTCGGCCCCCTGCTTTAAGCCGATCAGGCTGCGCGACTGGCTCGGCCTGCGGCGCTTCATGCGGCGAGCGTGCGACGGGCCTGACGCGCTGGTGCCGCCAATGGAAACATTCAAGGGCGCGGGGTCTTCACTATCCGATCCGGAACTGGCGCGCCTGCTGGCGAACGATGAGCTGGGGACGTGGGCGCTGGACGTCGCCACGATCGAGGTATTGTGGGAAAAACTGCGGGCCGAGCGACCCGACGTAGTGCTTGAGTTTGGCGCAGGTGTGAGTACGGTAGTTTTAGCGCGATATGCACAATGGCGACTGGCGCAGGGGCTCAAGCAGCCCATGATCCTGTCGCTGGAGTAGGACGCCGCAGTGCGAGAAAAGGTGGAACGAAGGCTCGCATCGCTGGGGCTGTCCAAAGGCGTTCATGTCCTGCACGCGCCCTTGTCTGAGGCGTCGCGATACCGGATCGATCTGGACATGCTCAAGCGACAATTGGGCGAGAGCACAATCGACTGGATCTTAATCGACGGCCCAGCCGGCCCCGACGGTTGCCGCGTATCAACCCTGCCGGACATCATGCCGCTGTGCGCCGACGGCGCACGCTGGTTTCTGGACGATGCGCTCCGCGACGGCGAGATCGGCATTCTGCGTGAATGGTCACGCCTGCGCAACGTCTCCGTCGAGGGCATTTACCCGGTCGGCAAAGGCCTGGCGACGGGAACGCTTCGTCACGCGGCAGCGACGCGAACCATTTGAGCCGCATGCGATTCCTGATCCTGAACACCGATTACCCACAGTTCCTCCAGGAGCTCTACGCAAAGACGCCGGGCCTCGCGGAAGAACCATTCGCGCGGCAGATGGCCGCGCGGATGGAAACGATGTTCGGCGTCGCGGATTTCTATTCCCATGCGCTAAAGAACCTCGGACACCAAGCCATTGACGTTCACGCAAACAACGGCGCCGCGCAGCAAGCCTGGGGCCGAGAGCATGGCGTGACGTTCGCCCCTTCCGACGCAACACCACGCGCCCTCTTCCCCTGGACCTGCCGAATGGAGCCAGGGAAGTGGCAGTACGAAGTCCTCGCGGCACAACTCCGCCACTACCGGCCAGACGTCGTCCTAAACCAGGCGATGGACATGATCGATCCCGCCGCACTGCGAGAGTTCAAGCCCTTCATCGGCCAGCTGGTTGGCCAACACGCGTCACCGCCACTGAAGGAAGACGCCGTCTGGAGCGCCTACGACCTCGCAGTCTCCTCATTCATGCCACGCGTGGAATGGTTTCGACAAAAGGGATTGCATGCCGAGCTGAACCGACTCGCCTTCGATCGCCGGGTCATCGAGCGCGTCGGCGTGCACAATCGCGACGTCCCACTTTCATTCGTCGGCACGTTCCTCGACATGCACACCTCCCGCACCGCACTGCTCGAGCGCCTGGCAGAGGCAGGCGTGCCGCTGAAAATCTGGGGAATGGTGCCAGCCAACGGGCTCGCCAATTCGCCCCTGAGCGACTGCTACATGGGCCCCGCTTGGGGCATGCAGATGTACGAAATCCTCGCGCGCTCTCGAATCGTCATCAACCATCACGGGAATGTCCCGCCCTACGCCAACAACCTGCGGCTCTTCGAATCGACCGGCAGCGGCGCGATGCTCCTGACCGACGACAAGCCGAATCTGAAAGAACTCTTCAAACTTGGAGCAGAAATAGTCGCCTACGGCAACGCTGACGAGTGCCTTGATCAAGTCCAATACTATTTGGCCCACGAAGAAGAGCGATCCCAAATCGCCCGCGCCGGGCAGGCGCGAACGCTCGCGGAGCACACTTTCGAGAATCGCATGGCAGAGTTGATCGAGATCATCGCGCACGCCCAAATCGCCAACTCATGAACAACAATCGCGCACAGCTACGTGAAGAGACGTTACGGCGGCAACTGCTGGAAACCCCGCGCCGCATCGTCATCGGCGCCTCAGGCGTCTTCGAGCCGGGCTGGACACCCACAGACGCACGCGAGTTCGACCTCCTCCAGGCGCAAACCTGGGAACGTTTCGTGCAACCCGAATCGATCGACTGTCTGATGGCCGAGCACGTATGGGAGCACCTGACGCTCGACCAAGGCCGCACCGCCGCTCTAACCTGCCGCCGCTTTCTCAAGCCCGGCGGTTACCTGCGCGTCGCCGTCCCCGACGGCCTCTTCCCCAGCGCCGACTACCAGGAATACATCAAGATCGGCGGCAAAGCCGGCGGTGGCGTCGTCGGCGGCCATCTGATCGTCTACACCTACGCGATGCTGCGCGACGTCTTCGAGTCGGCGGGATTCAAAACCACCCTGCTCGAATATCACGACGAAGCAGGCCAGTTCCATTATCAGGACTGGGACCCCGCGCAAGGAAAGATCCACCGCTCCAAGCGCTTTGACGATCGCGGCCCGATCTCAATCATCCTCGACGCTCACAAGCGGCACGAGTAACCGCTACCCGAGAAGCGCATCAGCCTCGCTGATCGTCGCCGCATCCTGGTTGACGAAGAGCGAGTTCAACCGCTGCGTGATCCGATTAGCCGCGCGTCGACAGAATCCCTTGCCGATGAGCAAGTCCCGCTGTAGATCGTGATGGCCATTCCCGTTGCCATTGGCGGTCGAGAGCATCGATTCGAGCTTGCTGATCACCGCCGCCATCGCGTACAGGTCCACCGCCGACCACGCCACGCGCTGCTGGAGAAGCTGCATGTCGAGGATGTCCTGCTTGTACGTCCGCAGCAGGCGCGATACCTCGCGCGCAAGCTGATTGGTCAGGCGGGCCAGCGTGTGCCCTTCAACCTCCAGTTGTTCGTGCAGGCCGGAAATGTCGGCGCCGATGACGATGTCCCGCCACTGCTCCCGCGCGAAGCGCGCCAGTCGTCCGAAGTTCCCGATCGGGTGCTTGCCGGCGCGCAGGATCTGCTCGAACTCCTCTCCCACGCCCTTCATCCCAACAAGCGCAATGAAGGCGGTCATCACCTCGGTCGTCCCCTCCACAATGCGGTTGATGCGCGCATCGCGCAGCGCCCGCTCCAGGCCATGCTCGCGCATGTACCCTTCGCCGCCCCAGATCTGCACCGCGTCGTCGGCGATCTGCCAGAGCCCTTCGGAGCAGAACAATTTTGCGATCGCCGTTTCCAGCATCATGTCTTCCGAATGCCGATCGACCAGCCCGGCGGCCAGATACGTCAGCGCGTCCATTGCAAACGTCGTCTCCGCCATGATCGCGAGCTTCTCCTTGATCAGGTGGAACTCACCGATCGGCCGGCCAAACTGCTGGCGCGACTTCGCGCGTTGCACCGACATGTTCAGCAGATGCTTCGCGCCACCGACACACCCCGCGCTAAGCGTGCACCGCCCGTAATCCAGGACGCTCAGCGCAACCTTAAGCCCCTTTCCATGTTGACCAAGGATGCGATCCGTCGGTACCGGCATATCCGTAAACCGCAGCGTCGCCTGCCACGACCCGCGTACCCCGCACTTGCTGCGATTCGGGCTCACAACCTCAAACCCCGGCAGGTCCGGCGTTACAATAAAAGCAGTCACCTTGTCCCGCGTCACCCCGTCAACCGTGATCGGCGTCTTCGCCATCACCGTGATCATCCCCGCCAGCGCCGCATTGGTCGCATAGCGCTTTTGACCATTGAGGATCCAATGAGAGCCGTCCGCACTCGGCCGGGCCTCCGTCTGCACGCTCGCCGCGTCCGAGCCGACATCAGGCTCGCTCAGCGAAAACGCTGCGAGCATCTCGCCCCGCGCCAGCGGCGGCAGAAAGCGACGCTTCTGCTCTTCATTCCCCATCAACACCAGCGCCTTCAAACCAATTGACTGATGCGCGCCCACCACCACCGCGGTCGAAGCGCAATGCGCGGAGATCCGCTCCAGCACCCTGCAGTACGCCGTGTGACTAAACCCGCCGCCCCCGTACTCGCGCGGCACCGTCATCCCCAGCACGCCCAGGCGTCCAAGTCCGTCGAGAACCGATTGCGGTATCCGCTCCTCAACGTCAATCCGATCCGCATCGACCTCCTTCTCCAGGAACGCATCCAGCCGAGCAAGAAGCTCGCCAGTACGCTGTGATTCAGCCAACTCCTGACGCGGGTAGGGCACGACCTCGTCGAGCTTGACGCGGCCAAAGAAGAGGGATTTCACGAAGCCCGGCTCGGCCGCAGGCGCCGCCTCCAGCAGATCCTTGGCTTTCTCGATTTGCTCCTGGTCAGCACGTTTAAACGTCGGCATAAACGGTCATCCTTTCTCTGGTGTCAGGTCTACAAACGAACGTCCTGAAGCGCGGGCAACGACTGAGTAGCAACTGCGGACGGCGATCGGACCGCGGCGGCAGGTCTTGGAAATGACCGATGCTCACTCGCAAGCTCGCAGAGCAACTCCGCCGGGGCGAAGCGAGGCCCGTGGCGGGTTGTGAGATCGTTCAGCCGGCGTACGACTTCTTCAATCCCAACATCCTCCGCGAACTTAGCCAGGCCGCCCCGGAACGGCGCAAACCCCAGGCCAAGCACCGTCGCAAGGTCAATGTCATCAGCCGAATCGGTAATCCCCTCGGCCAAAGTGCGAGCCGCCTCATTCACCATCGGCAGGATCAACCGCCACTGAATCTCCTCTGCAGAAACCGGCGCCGCTTGCACATGCGGCGCGACCAGCCGGCTCAATTCCACATTAACTTGCAGCTTCGGCGCACTGCCCCGCTTCGCAGCAGGATGTACGTAGAAACCCCTCCCGCTCTTCTTCCCTAGCCAGCGCCGGCCGACCGCCTGTTCCACCGCCGGTGACAATTCCACAGGATGCGCCATTACGTGCGACAGCGACTTCAGCACATGCAACGATACGTCTAGTCCAATTTCATCCAGCAGCTCGAACGGCCCCATCGGCATGCCCCACTGCTTCATCGCGCTATCGATCTCGTCGATGGGCGTCCCCTCCGCCGCGAGCGCCAGCGCCTCCGCCAGGTGCGGGATCAAAAGCCGATTGACTAGGAAACCCGGAGCATCGTTCACAACGACAGGCGTCTTCCCAAGGCGATTTGTCAGCGCGACCGCCGTCGCCAGCGAAGCATCATCCGTCTCAGGAGCGCGCACGATCTCCACCAGCGGCATCTTGTTCACCGGGTTGAAGAAATGCAGACCCAACACCCGCGGCGGATGGGCCGTAGCGCGGGCAATGTCCGCAACCCGAAGCGAACTGGTGTTGCTCGCAAGAATCGCGTCAGGCCGCGTCAACTTATCGAGCTGCGCAAAGACCTCGTGCTTCGCATCCAGGTTTTCAACCACCGCTTCGACAACCAAATCCGCCAGATGCAATCCGCTCCAATCAATCGTCGGCGAAACGCGGTTGAATGCATGCCGCGCCGCCAGCTTGTCAAGCCGCCCAGCGATCACGTCTTCGTCCAGCAACTTCCGCACGCGCCCCAGCGCACCCGAGACCGCAGCCGGATCCACTTCCACCAGACGCACGCGAACGTTTGCCCGGATCAAGGCATGCACGATCCCCGCGCCCATCGTGCCGCCCCCAATCACCGCCGCGTAATTGATCTCGCGCGGCTTGGCCTTGAGCTGATCGCTGGCGCGCCGCTTAGCCCCCTGCCGCAGGAAGAAGAGCCGCAGGAGATTTCGGCATGCGTCGGTTTGCGTCAGTTCCAGTAGCGCCGCACGCTCCGCAGCCAGACCGGCCGAAAAGCCATTGTCATAACCCGCCTTCAACACATCGATCAGCCGCAGCGGCGCAGGATAATTCCCAAACGTCCGCTCCTCAGTCTGCCGCCGGGCCATCGCGAGAATCCGATTCCGTGCAGGCGTCAACCGGGCCGCCAGCCGCTCCATAACTCGAGGTTGCCGGCGATCGCGATGGCTCATCACCAACCGCTTCGCCGCCGCCAACAGCGCCTCCGGCCGCACCACTTCATCCACCAGTCCCGCCTTCTGCGCCTTACGCGGCGGCAGCGTCTTCCCCGCCAGCAGGATTGGCAGCGCCCTGGTCAGCCCAATCATCCGCGGCAACCGCGTCGTCCCGCCCCATGCCGGAATGATCCCCAGCTTGGTCTCGGGAAGACCGATTGAGATCGCGCCATCGTTGGCCGCAACGCGATAGGTGCACGCCAGCGCCAATTCCGTCCCGCCGCCCAGGCAGTCTCCGTTGATCGCCGCTACCGTCGGCATCGGCAACCGCGCGATTCGTTCATAAAGCGACTGCCCCAGCGCCAGGTAACTCGTCACCGTCGGCCGATCCATGTCGCGGATCGCAAACAGATCCGCGCCCGCATTGAATGAGCGCGCCTTCGCCGACGCAAAGATCACCCCCGCGGGCCTGGACAATTCCAGAGAATCAATGACCGCCGACAACCCCGACAGAAGCTGAGGCGTGCAGGTGTTCACCGGTTTCCCGGGTACATCGAGCCAGATCGTCATCACATTGTCGGGATCAGTCGCGGTTCGGATGGCAGAGTCCATGATGCGCTCCGTTCGCTTCGAGGTTCAATTCAGTTCCAGCAGGATGGCCGCCCCCTGCCCGCCACCCACGCACAGTGCCGCCATGCCAAGCTCAAGATCGCGCCGCCGCATCTCCATGAGCAGCGTCAGCACCAGCCGCGCGCCCGTAGCGCCCACCGGATGCCCCAGCGCGATCGCGCCGCCATTGACGTTGAGCCGCTCAGGGTCGATCTCCCCCAGCGCATCGTCCCGATCGAGATGCTCGCGCGCAAAACGCGCCGAGCCCATCGCCGTCAGACACGCCAGCACCTGTGCCGCAAATGCTTCATTGATTTCGAAGAGCGGGATGTCTGACAACACCAGCCCCGTTTGCCGCAGCAGCTTGTCGATCGCGAAAACCGGCCCCAATCCCATCCGCGCAGGATCGAGCCCCGCAACGGCATATGCACGAACGTAGCCCAGGATTGGCAATCCCTGCTCGCGCGCAAAGTTCGCATCGGCCAGCAGCATCGACACCGCGCCGTCGGTTATCTGGCACGAATTGCCCACCGTCACCGTCCCATCCCGGCGATCAAACAACGGCCGCAGCTTCCCCAGCGCTTCCATTGTCTGATTAGCCCGCGGCCCCACGTCCCGCGTCACCGGCTCGAACCGATCGCCCGCATAGAATGGGCTGATCTCCCCGTCGAACCGCCCCTGTTCCGCCGCCGCGCCGGCGCGCTGGTGCGAGCGCAGGGCGAATTCATCCTGCGCCTTTCGCGAGATGCCATACTCGTGCGCCAACACCTCCGCCGTCTTCCCCATGATCATGTCGCAGGACGGATCGGTCAGCCCCTGCTCCAGCGCCGCGATCGGCTTGAAATGCCGCGGCCGCAGCGCCGCCGTCGCCGTCGCCTTCTGCCAAACGCCTTTCGCGCGGGCCAGTCGAGACATCGGCTCCAGCGTCTCCTGCGGCAACAGCAGCGGCAACGTGCTCATCGACTCCGCCCCGCCCGCGAGAACCACCTTCGCCTCGCCCGATCGGATCCGCGCCGCCGCCTGCGCGACCGCCTCCATTCCCGACGCACAATTCCGCTGCACGGTGAGCGCCGGCACACGATGCGGTACCCCGGCCCAGAGCGCCGCAATGCGCGCCGGGTTCGTCGCGTCCGCCGGCATCACCACATTTCCCAGGATCACCTCATCGACCAACTCGGCCGGAAAGTTGGCGCGATACAACGTCTCCTGCATCACCACCCGCGCCAGTTCCGTGACGTGCGTCTCCTTCAGCGCCGTCCCGGCCTTGGCCAATGGTGTGCGCGCGCCGGCGACAATGGCGACTCGATTGGTGTTCACGTTGGCAATCATGGATGCACCTCTTTCCCGTTGCCGTTGCCGTTGCCGTTTCCTGATGGCAATTCCTCGACAGGCGTAGCGACGATGGGCCCTTCCCGAAGGTCCCGCTTCAACAACTTCCCCAGCGCCGAGCGCGGAAGCTTTTCGACGAACTCGATCTGCGCCGGCACCTCGTAAGGCGCAAGGTGCTCACGGCAATGCGCCCGCAGATCCGCCTCCAACTGCCGAGGATCCTCCGGCTTCACCGCCGCCACCACCACCGCCACCACCACCTGCGTGTGAACCGCATCCGGCCGCCCCACCACCGCCACATCGCTCACCGCCTTGTGCGCGCGCAGCACCTTTTCCACCTTTCCCGGATAGATCTTCAAACCCGATCGGATGATCATGTCCTTCTTCCGATCGACGATCGAGAAATACCCCTCCGCGTCGTAGCGAACGACGTCTCCCGTATGCAGCCACACCGTCCCCTCGTCGTCTTTGGTCAACGTACGCTCGGTCTGCTCGTGGTCGGCGTAGTATCCGGACATGAGTTGCGGCCCGGCGACCAGCATCTCACCCGCCTCGCCCGGGGCAACGTCGCGATGCCCGCGGTCCAGATCGACCACGCGAATCCGCGTATCCGGCATCGGCAGCCCAACGCAGCACGGCCGCGGCTCGCCCGGCAGGCTCGAATGCGTCACCGGCGCCGCCTCGGTCAGGCCGTACCCTTCCACAACCATCACTCCCGTCAACCGCTGAAAACGCTCGGCAGTCTGCGGCGGAAGCGGCGCGGCGCCGCTGAAGCAGAGGCGGATTCCTTCCAGCGGCGCAAAGTCCTCCGTCTTTTCGATCTCATCACTCAGCGCATCACACGCCGCTGGGACCAGCGGAAACAGGGTCGGCCGATGACGCCTGATCAGATCCAGCGTCTCACCCGCATCAAAACGCGTCACCACGATAATCGTCGAGGCGGCCAGGATCGGGCAGATCAGGCCCAGCGTCAGGCCGTAAACATGAAACGTCGGCAGGATCGTCAGGACGCGCTCCTGCCCCGCCCGGCACGCCATCCACGTCGATACCTGCGTCGCATTGGCCAGCAGCGCCGCGTGCGACAGTTCCGCGAGTTTAAGCGTGCCCGTCGTGCCTCCGGTCGGTTGCAACACCGCCGTTTTGTGCGGGTCCGGCGCGACGCTGGGCGGGCGCGCTGGGGAATGGGCCAGCAGGTCCGCGAGCGGACGGTGCTCGATGCCGTCGCCGTTGGTGCTGCGGTTCTGCCAGAGCTTCATCTGGTATCCGACGCGCTTCAAAACGCTCTGGTAGAACTGCAGCGACACCCAGACGAAGTGCTCCAGCCCCGACCCATGCGCCGCCCGCATCAATCCCTGCGCGAGCAGGTCCAGGCCCACCGCCACGCGCGGGCGCGTCATCGCCATGACCGCGCGGAGATCATCCTGTCCCATAAGCGGGCCGGCGTTCACCACGACCGCCCCGAGCTTCTGTACCGCGAAGAAACAGATGACCGATTCCGGGCAGTTGGGGAGCGCCAACAAGACGCGATCACCCCGCCGAACACCCAGTTCTGCAAAGCCCGCGGCTGCGCGATTCACCTGATCCAGCAACTCGCGATAGCTCCAGCGCTTGCCGTTGTAGAGGAGTGCCGTCACGTCGCCGTACCGGTCGGCTGACTGATCCAGGATTCGTCCCAGAGTCGTCGTGGGATAGTTGAGCGTGCGGGGAATCCCCGCGCGATCGAGGTGCTTCAGCCAAGGCGGCTCGGCGGGTGGCGCGGGCGCTGCGGGCGGTGGGCTTGCGGCCAGGTCCACCGTCTCACCGTTCTTCCACCAGCGCCTGAAGCTGACGTGCGGCATGTTCATGTAGCGTCTCCTCCTGCGAATAAAGCCCCCACGCGACCGGACGACGATGACGTCGGCGAGCGCTCTTTCAGGAAATCGATGACCTGCGGAACAACCTGATCCGGGCATTCGACCAGCGGGTTGTGGCCTGCGCCTGGGATCAGCAGGAAGCGGCTGGCGGGGATGCGGTTGGCGGTGCCGCGGGCGTAGCAGCTTGGGATCAGGACGTCATGTTCGCCGGCAATCATCAGGGTTGGGGCTGCGATGGGATCTTGTTCGAGGTTGATGTTGGCGGTGGCGAGGCAACGGAGTTGGCGGGCGACCGCGCGGGCGGAGACGCCCTGCTCCTGCTTTTCGCGGATGTGCTGGGCGATCAGGTTGGGTTGGGCATCGAGATATTCCGGGGCAGAGCCGAGGATCTCCACGGTGCGCGCGAAGGCGTCGGAGCGGAGGCGGCCCAGGGTTTGGCCGAGGAGCATGGATACTTCTCGGAGATAGGGTGTGAAGCGGTCAGTGCAGGAGGCGAGGACGAGGCGATCGACGCGATTGGGGTGGTGGCCGGCGAGGTCCAGGGCGATGACTCCGCCCAGGGAGAGACCCAGGATGTGGGCGCGCTCAACCTGGAGGTAGTCGAGGAGTTCGATCAGGTCTGAGGTGTATGCGCCCAGGGTGGTCGCGTGGCGCTTGGTTTCGGAGAGGCCTATGCCTCGATTGTCAGGAAGGATCAGGCTGAAATGTTCGGCTAATTCTGGGACGACTGTGTCCCAGATGCGGGAGGTGACCCCTAAACCGGGGATGAGGAGAAGCGGGTCACCTTGGCCCAGCAACTTGTAGTAGCACCGGACGTCGGACAAAGCCGCCCATGCCATAAGTCGCCTCAACTGTTGATACGATGGTACGCATCAACTGGTTTGAAGAGCACGCAATATCCGGGCGTTTCCTTGTGATGCTCTTCACGATGGCAGAAGCTGGGCAACTTGAATGTTTTGGGCCGAAAGGAGGGGGAAAGAGGGGCGAGGCGCGTGGGCAGAGGGAGCGCTCCGCGCGCGGGGAGGGGGTAAGGAAATTCGGAGGGGGGATGGCAGTGGGCGGAAGGTGACGGGCTTGGGTTCGATTTGCGCGGGCGCGCGAGCGGGAGGGAGGAAGAGAGAGAGGAGGGAGGGAGCGGGTGGGGTGGTGGGGAGATGGGAGGATGGGGAGGCGTGGGTTCGTTTTGCATTTTCGTTGGGCGGTGTGGGATGGGGCGCGTTGGCAAGGTATGGCGCGCTTTGGCGGGGTTGGGTGGGCGGTCGTGGGTTGGGTTGGCGGTTCCATAATGAATCGATGGGGTGGGATTCTGGCTTCGTTTTGCGCCGGCGCGCGGGGCGCTGCTTGTGAGGGGCGCGGGTTGGGGCGGGGGTGGAGATGGGGATGGCGGTGGCGGCGAGACGGTGGGCGCGGACGGACATTTTGGGCCTCCCTTTTGGGCCGCTGTTGCGGACCGAGGGGTATCCTAACGGATTGCTAACGGTAATGCAAGGGGAGATTTTGGGGAATTGTTGTTTCTATGGTGGGTGGGTTATCTCGGCGTGCGAAACCGGCGAGCGACTTTGGTGCGCTGTTGCGCGCGACGGACGCGGGGGATTTGCGACGGCGATTGATGGGAGGGGATGGAGACGGGGGGGACGTGGGTTATCGGAGGTGGCGACGCTGGTGGTTGCGGGATGTCATGTTTGAGCGGATCATTCCTGGGCATGGGCGAGCGAAAGGGATGGACGCGCGAGGAGTTGATTCTCGCGATGAACCTTTACTGCAAGCTTCCGTTTGGTCAGCTTCGGCATGGGAATGCGGAGGTGGTCCGGTTGGCGGGGGCGATGGGGCGGACGCCTTCGAGCGTGTCGATGAAGCTTTGTAATTTTGCGAGCTTTGATCCGGCGAGAAGTCCGCCCCCCGCGCTCCGACCACCTCTTAGTACCTGCGCTCCTCGTTGATCTCGGCCGCCGCAATTTGCTCATTCAAGTCGTCAATCTCGTGCTCGACCCACTCGATTACCGGGAGTGCTGTTTCCGTCGTCAGCCAGCCGCGCATTCTGTCCCTTTTCTGTCTGTAGTGGTCGCTGGCGTTTCCGCTCCAGCCATCGGTAGCGAAGTTACACGAAAGCGCCGAGCGGACCTCTTTCAGGCTTCCGTATTCGATCAGAATGTGCCGAGTAAGCTCGCCGCCCTCGTTGGGTGCTAGTGTCTTCGGACAGTAGCGTGCGATGACCCTTGCCCGCTCTTCACCATCTTCTTCAACCCAGCGCATAACGTCCGCGACGTCAAATAGCGACAATCGGCAGTTGCAGCTTCCGTTCCCAAAGTGAGTGCGCGGCCCGAGCCAGAACAACAGCCCATGCGACAGCGGATTGTCCACTGGCGTCAGACGCGCCTCGATGGCCTCCCAGCATCCCCGGGGATCCTCCTTGATGATTTCATCCAGAGCTTTCTGAGCCTGAGAAAACTTCATACCAAGCGCGAAATTGCCCCCTCCAAAATGGTCCAAAACGCTTTCGAAGACTTGGCGGGCATGAGAGGGAAAAGCCTTTACGAATCGCGTGGTAAGATCCTGCCACTGATAATCGGCCATCTGCGACTCATCCGCCGCGAATACCGCTGGCGAGCAGAGCAGACTCAGTACAGGCTGTTCCACCAGCTCGGGTGCCTCCTTCTCGATGCAGAACAACGAATGGGCTAGTTCGAGAGCTGTGCGCACGAGAGGCGGGACGCTTTGAGCCACGCACCACTCAATGAAGCGTAGCCATCGGGAAACAGCAAGCTTCTTTGCACCGCCGTAATAGTCGATATTCTGCACGGCCTCTGGAGTAAGGTCCCCCTTCGTAATAGCAGCACAAATTGCATCTAGCAGAATATCGGAGAGGCCTGACGCGACGACCAGCTGGCGGGTGTATGCCTTCAATTTCGGATCAGCAATCAGAGCGAGCGCTTCCGTCTCCCATTTGTCCCGGGACCGCTCGCAGACGGCGCTTAGGTAGCCAGAGGCCAATTGCGGATTGCGCTTGACCCCGCTTTTGCGCAATAGATTCAATATTGTCGGCCACCATTTCAGTTGGCGATCCGCCGCGCCAAGCGCGTGGCCAAAGCTGGCGATAGCAAAGCCATCGTTCGAAAGGAGCATCGTCAACACCTCCTTCAACGCGGCCGGCCGTCGCATCGCAGATCGGACGAGCCTGACGATCATGGCGGCATGCTTCTTCCCGTAGCTGCTGCCTTCGCCGTCATCCAGATCGTCCCAAGACCCTAGCACGGTTGCCCGGCGAATTTGCTGCTGCAGTGTCGAGCCGCGGAGTTTCTTTTCAATTCTTCGCAGGCCGGTGGCGGCGATTCGGCTCATTCCGCGCCAATTTAGCCGGCGATATCGGGCAACGAGCGCCGCTGCCTCGTGAAGGTCGGTGTCGGGATCGCTAATGATCTCGTTCAGCAGTTGGATCACCTCCGCCTCAATCCACCTGTTCTGAATCAGCCAAAAGGCGGCTTCGGTAAGAACCTTGCATGCGTCCGCCTTGTCGTCGCCCAACGTGGACCGTCGGACTTGTCCGATGAACCGCCATGTCGCACGGTACGCATCGTAGATCTCACCCCACCTCTTGGGAGTCCACAGTTTCGGAACGGGTCGCATTCCTTGGTACTGTGGCCCGACCATTTTCGAGTACGGATGATCAGCCAGCGCCGTCTTCGCCGCGTTGAAACCGACGACGCGCGTAACTCGATCGTTGGATTCGATCGCAAAACGAAGGGAAGGAAATCGCTCGGCTGGGCTAGCCTCGGAACTCGCGAAGTTATCGCGCCCCATAGCAAACAACGAGCAGAAGGTCCCAGTGGCATTGTTAGAGTAGCTGGAGTTCTCAGCAACCGCGAGTCTAAGCAACTGGGCGGCCGCCCGCCTGAAGAGCGGCTTCCACATTGCAAGTTTTTCGAGCGCAGAGACGATTTGATGCCTGTGCTGGTTGAAGGCTTTCAGTTGTTCGACTGACCAAACTCCGACGGTGCGTTCAATACAACGAAGTGCGGCCTCCGGATGAGCCTCCGCGAGTTCGCTCAGAAACGTGGCACCGGGCCCGGATGTAATGAATTTTGATTTATCGAACGGCCCAGCGGGTGACGTGATGCGTTCGATCTCGCTCAAACATGGTGGAGACGCATGACCATACTTGAACATCTCTGTGAACCACCCGAAGAGACTTGGCGGCATTCGCGTCAGGGTTGCCGCAACGTCCATCCCCGGTCCGTAGTGTTTCCAAAACTGAATCCAGAGATGGACATGGAGCGCGCGCGGAACGATAAACAGTGTCGTCTTTCCCTGCAGGATTCGCCGGTCGCGGAAGTGCCTGATGATCGATTGGAACCGTTTCCAAGTGATCGTCGGGTCTGCCTCTTCCACAAGCCTAGCGATGAAAGTCGCCTCGTCCTGCACTGGCTTCTCATAGCCAAACCTCTGGAACAGGGCGATATGACGGAGCACGACCTCCTTTTGCTGCGCCTCTGTGCTGCCGCTCTTACTGTTGCCGTGGATAAAGCGTTCCCAGATCGGCACTTCGGCGGGGGACTTCAAGATATCTTCGGGGTTTCTTCGAAGATTCTCGCCCACGGCATGCGCAACGCGGGGCGAGCCTGAGCAGAAGTCGGCCCATCGGTCTGAATCCTGATTCCCTTTGACGTACTCCGCCAAGATCGACCGAATCTGATCGCGGTCCAACGCCGGGCAATCCACGACCCGCATCCACTCGTCGCTCGAAGTCTCCGGGCCGTGGTCGAGAGTAACCAATCGGATTCGATCACTTCGAGAGCGGAGCGCGGTCCAGATAGAGGCGCGCTCTTTCTCGGCACAGTCGTCTACCACGAGGATCATTGTCGACACGTCGTCTGCCCGAAGAATTCTGCTGAAAAGTCCCGCCCGCTCCAAGTCCTCTGGGTGTCGAACGTATAGGACCGCTGGCGCCAGGTCCGTCGGCGAAAGAGCTTCCAAAAGCAATCGGGTCTTGCCAAGTCCGGGTTCCCCGATGAGGCGGATATGACGGACCTCCGTGCCGCGTAACATCTGTCGGATCTGGTTTACGAGTTCAGTCTGTGCTTTGCCCAGATGCAATGGCTTCTTCATTTGAGCGTCGAGGAGCCAATCTTCGACGGTGAGAAACGGAAGTTCGGCGCGATCCGAGAGAGACAAACGAATGGACGGAAAGGGGTCTATCAATGCGGCGAGCGTCGACTGGCCCCAAACGTCCACCCGAAAGGACTTGTATCCGCACGTTCGGAAAATATTCCGAAGGTTCTCGATTGCCTTGAGTCGTTGAGCACCGGTCGGATCATTCCCGAAACAGACCAACACGTAGCGCCCCTTCCGGTCAAGGCACCTACGAACTGATTTACCCAGTGCTGCTTTGCCGCTTGCCCCGCGAAGTTCCTTAGCAACCCAAGCTTTCTGCCAAGGTGCCGCCGATGCACCGGCCTTGAGTTGGTAGGAAGTGTTGCCAGCAACCAATAGATCATCATTGGGACGCAGTGGATTAGGTGCGACGTCGGCATCCACGCCCCCATCGGCGACGTCGACCCTCATCGTGATGGTGATCGACGAGACAGGAATCGCCGCCCTTCTT
>JAQGHM010000014.1 GCA_028291615.1 Phycisphaerales bacterium
TTTCTGATTATTCAACATTTCAGCCAACGGTTCAACCAAAACACAATGATTCCCAGATGCCCCTTCTACCGCTTAATCCGCGCACTCCCCCCTCCAAACACGTGCATCAACTCCTCCAGATCGATCTGGCTCGTATCCCCCCGAGTGCTCTGCAACAGCGCCCCATGCGCCGCCCCCAGATCCACGCACTCCTGCGGCGTCTTCCCCGTCAGAAACCCATACGCAAACCCCGAGCTGAACCCGTCCCCGCCCCCCACGCGGTCTTCGATCTCCAGATTCTCATACCGCCGCGACTCGTAAAACTGCCCATCCACGTAAAGGATCGCCGACCAATTATTCACGAGCCCGCTCTTCACCTCCCGCAGCGTCGTCCCCACCACCTTGATGTTCGGATAAGCCTTCACGACCCGCTCGACCATCCGCTTATACGCGCCGGTGTCCAGCGCCGAGAGATTCTCATCCTGCCCCTCAACCTCAAACCCGAGCACCTTCTGAAAATCCTCCTCATTCCCAATCAGACAGTCGATGTGCGGGATCAACGCTTTCGTCTTCCGCTGCGCTTCAGCAGCGCTCCAGAGCTTGCTCCGAAAATTAAGATCGTAACTCGTCACCGTGCCCGCCTCCTTCGCAGCCTTCAGTGCCGCAAGACAAGTTTCAGCACACGAGTCGCTCAGCGCTGTAAAAATCCCGCCCGTGTGAAGCCACCGCGCCCCCTCCTTCGCAAAAACCTGATTCCAATCAACATCGCCCGGCTTCATGTGCGACGCCGCGCTATGCCCCCGATCGTAAAGCGTCACGCTCGCCCGCACGCCCGTCCCCACCTCCGTAAAGTTCAGCCCGATCCGGTCCGCCCGCCCCACCCCGTCATACTTGGCCATTACCACGTTCCGCGTATCCATCCCCACGGCCCGCGCGTGATTCAGGATCAGCCGCCCCAGCGGGTTTTCCACGAGTCTCGATATGAACCCCGTCCGGAGTTGTAGCCGGCTGAGCGCGTACGCGACGTTATACTCCCCACCGCCAACCCAGACCTCCAGCGTCGGCGAAAACTCGATCCGCCCATGCCCCGGCGGTGACAGCCGCAACATGCACTCCCCCAGGGACAGCAGGTCGAACTGGCAGGACTGGGCGTCACGCAGGTTGAGCATGGTGTATATGTCTAGCGTGGAAGCAGACTTGTCAAATCCGAGTTCTCGGACCACCCAAGTGCCCCGCAGCGCCGGAACAGCATTGAAGCCAGCATCGACTTCCACTACACTTTATATTCCCAGGCCGGGCGTCGTCATTGCCCGGCCCGGGCCATTACCGTAGACCTTGGAAACTCCGGAGTTTAGGACATGGCCGTCACCAGCGAAGTAGAAAAACGGAGCGCGAGCAAAGCACCCGGCGTCAACGGCGCCGAAGACCCCGGCAAAGGTCAATCCGAGCGCGAACGCCTCCGGATGATGATGCTGATCCGCCGCTTCGAAGAAAAGACCGAGCAGGCGTACAAGACGCCGCGCAAGTTGCCCGACGGGAGCGTAGCACAGCTCATCGGCGGTTTCTGCCACCTTTACAGTGGGCAGGAGGCCATCGCTGTCGGCATCGCCGCTGTCTTCAACAAGGGCTTCGACGCCCTCGTCAACGGCTACCGCTGCCACGGCCACTCGCTGGCGCTGGGCATGGACCCCCGGGCAGCGATCGCCGAGCTTTTCGGCAAGGAGACCGGTTGCTCAAAGGGCAAGGGCGGATCGATGCACCTCTTCCAGGCCGAGGTCGGCAACCACGGCGGCCACGGCATCGTAGGCGGTCACATTCCCCTCGGCCTCGGTATGGCCTTCGCCCAGTCGTACAAGAAAACCGGCGGTGTAACCTACTGCCTCTTTGGTGATGGCGCCATCAACCAGGGGACATTTAACGAAGCCTTGAACATGGCCAGCCTTCTCAAAGTGCCGGCCATTTTCATTGTCGAAAACAACGGCGTCGCCATGGGCACCCAGGTCGAGCGCCACAGCGCCGAAAAAGACCTCGCCAAGCGCGGCTGCGGTTTCAACATGCCCCACTACCACGTCGATGGCAACGACGTCGATGTCGTAATGGAAGAAATGAAAAAGGCTGGCGACCGCGCACGCCGCGGTGAAGGTCCCTGCTACATCTCCGCCGACACGTTCCGTTTTCGCGGCCACTCGACATCGGACCCACTCAAATATCGTACGAAGGAAGAAGCCGAAAAGGCCAAGCTCCGCGACCCGATCACCCTCTACGAAACACGCCTCCGCGAAAAAGGCCTTCTCTCCGACGAGCAGCAGACCGCCCTCGAAGAAGGCGTCGCCGAAGAAGTCAACCGCGCCTTCGAAATGGCCGAAGCCGACCCGAATCCCCCGCTTGATTCGCGATTCGACGATGCGCTTTCAGAGACCTATCCCTACCAACCCAAATGAGGGGCGTATGGCCGAACACGAACAACTGAAATTCGAAGAGGAGCTCCAACGCTGCTGCCGCGCGGAACCATTCATTCCGTTCGATATCGTCCTGACCAGTGGCGACCGCTATGAGCTTACCCATTGGCAGCAATTGGCGTTCGGCGAAAACATGATTGTCGTCGCTCTACCGAGAACCGGCATCCGATTCTTCCGCAAAAATCAGATCGTCGCCGTCCACGTCCACGAACCCTCCATCTGACAACAACTGACAACTGACCACGGACAACGAACCAAAATGCCAGTCATCCAACTCCGACAAGCACTCCGCGAAGCCATGTCCGAAGAAATGGACCGCGACGAAAACGTCTTCCTCATGGGCGAGGAAGTCGCACAATACAACGGTGCCTACAAAGTCTCCGAAGGCATGCTCGAAAAATACGGTCCCCGCCGCATCATCGACACGCCCATCTCTGAAGCCGGCTTCTCCGGCCTCGGGGTCGGCGCAGCCTGCATGGGCCTCCGCCCCATCATCGAATTTATGTCCTGGTCCTTCACCTGGGTCTGCATGGACCAGATCGTCAACAACGCCGCAAACGTCCGCTACATGTCCGGCGGACAGTACAAGGTCCCCATCGTCTTCCGCGGTGGCAACGGCATCGCCCACCAGCTCGCCGCCACCCACTCCCACCGCATGGAATCCGTCTACGCCCGCATCCCCGGCCTCATCGTCGTCGCCCCCAGCACTCCCGCCGAAGCCAAAGGCCTCCTCAAGTCCTCCATCCGCTGCGACGATCCCGTCATCTTCCTCGAGAACGAGAAGATGCTGAACGAGATGGGCGAAGTCCCCGATCCCAAGGACGGCGACTTCACGCTCCCCCTTGGCATCGCCAACGTCGAGCGCCCCGGCAAGGACGTCACCATTGTCAGCTACGGCCGCGCCCTGGCGCGCGTCGTTCGTCCCGCTGTCGAGCACCTCGCCAACGACCACGGCATCGACGCCGAAGTCATCGACCTCCGCACGCTCCGCCCCCTCGACACTACAACCGTCATCAACAGCGTCAAGAAGACCAACCGCTGCGTTATCGTCGATGAAGACTGGGGCTACTGCGGCATGGGCTCGGGCATCCTCTTCAAGCTGCAAAAGCCCCTCTTCGATTACCTCGACGCCCCCATCGAATACGTCCACAGCGACGAGATCCCCGTCCCCTACAACCACTACCTGGAAGAAGCCATGCTCCCCAGCGTAGACCGAATCGTCGCCTCCGTGAAGGAAGCCTGTTACCGATAAAGGAGAAGGCAGAAGGCAGAAGGCAGAACGATGAGTCAGAGAATCTCTCTTTATTCATCCTTCATCCTTCATCCTTCATCCTTAAGATCATGCCCACCGAAATCACGATGCCCCAGCAAAGCGACACGATGACCGAAGGCACCGTCGTGAAGTGGCTCAAAAAAGAAGGCGACAAGATCAGGGCCGGCGAGATCATTGCCGAGATCGAGACCGACAAAGCCACCATGGAAATGGAAGCCTTCGACGCCGGCACCTTGGCCGTCATCATCGCTGGGCCCGGGCAAAAAGCTCCCGTCGGCGCACCCATCGCCGCCATGGCCACCGGTAAGGAAACCGTCGACGAAGTAAAAAAGAAATACGCCTCTGGCACCAGCGCCGCTGCTCCAGCCACCACTCAAAAAGCGCAGTCAGCGGGCGCACCACAGGCCGCTTCAACCCCCAAGTCCTCCACCGCCATTATTATGGAATCCCCCAACACCGCAGAACTCAAAGAACCCGACGAATCCATCGGACACGGCGCAACCCGTGAGGCCGCCCACGCGGTCCCGCCCATCCCCACAAGCGGCAACGGCAACGACCGCCTCAAGGTCTCTCCCCTCGCCAAGCGCATCGCCCAGGACAAGGGCATCGACCTCCACCAAATTCGCGGCACCGGCCCCGCAGGACGCATCGTCCAGCAAGACGTCCTAAACGCCTCGCAAAAACCGACCGGCGCAGGCGCTCCCGCGACCCTCTCCCCCCCCGTCCAACTCACCGCCCGCGTCCCCACCGGTCAAACCGAAAAAGTCCAGCTCACTAAGATGCGCGTCGCCATCGCCACCGCCCTCCAGCGCTCCAAGCAGAACGTCCCCCACTTCTACGAGACGATGGACATCGACGTGGAAGAAATCTCCCAGCTCCGCGAGCGCCTCAACAAGCGCCTCGAAAAAGAAAAAATCCGCCTCAGCCTCGGCGACTTCGTCACCCAAGCCGTAGCCGCCGCCCTCAAGCGCCACCCCATCCTCAACGCCACCTTCGACCCCGCCAAAAACGAAATCACCCGCTACGGCGACGTCAACCTAGGCATCGCCGTCGCCCTCCCCGACGGCCTGATCGTTCCCGTCATCAAGGGCGTAGACCAGATGGGCCTGAAGGAAATCCGCCAGCGCAGCGTAGACATCGTAGAACGCGCCCGCGCCCAGAAGCTAAAGGGCGAAGAAATGAAAGGCGCCACCTTCACCGTAAGCAACTTAGGCGCATTCGGCGTCCGAGAATTCATGGCCATCATCAACCCCCCCGAAGTCGGCATCCTTGCAGTAGGCGGCGCAGAAAAACGCGCCGTCGTCCAAGGCGACCAGATCGTCCCCCGCACCATCATGACCGTCACCCTCAGCGCCGACCACCGGGTTGTCGATGGCGCCACCGCCGCAGACTTCCTCCGTACCCTAAAAGGTCTCCTCGAAGAACCCGCAACCCAGTTGCTCTAATTCTGCCCCGACCGCTCTACATTGGCGGGGCAGACAGCAAACCCAGACCCGCGACATCTGCGCAAAACGCGAAATATTACCCGCCCATTTTAACCGTCACTCTCCACCTCATCGTGACAAGGCCCGCCCATTCCCCTATTATCCGCACCCCCTCGAACCGGAGAAAAAACGACATGCCCACCCCAATCACGATGCCCCAGCAAAGCGACACGATGACCGAAGGCACCGTCGTGAAGTGGCTCAAAAAAGAAGGCGACAAGATCAAGGCCGGCGAGATCATCGCCGAGATCGAGACCGACAAAGCCACCATGGAGATGGAAGCGTTTGATTCCGGCACGCTGGCGGTAATCCTGGTCGGCCCGGGTCAGAAAGCGCCGGTGGGCGCACCGATCGCCGCTATGGCAACCAGCAAGGAAACCGTCGATGACGTGAAGAAGCAGTACGCCTCTGGAACCGGCGCAAAACCCCAACCCGCCCCCGCCGCGCCCACCGCCAAACCCGCCCAAACCGCCGCGCCCGCCCCGCAGTCGCTTGCGGTTTCGCGGCCCACTCGCACGCCCCCGACAAAACCCACCACCTACCACTACGACATCATCGTCATCGGCGGCGGCCCCGCCGGTTACGCCGCCGCCATCCGCGCCGGGCAACTCAAGCAGCGCGTCCTCTGCATCGAAAAGGAAAACCTCGGCGGCACCTGTCTGAATTGGGGCTGCATCCCCACCAAGGCCCTCCTCGAAGACGGCGCATTCGTCCGCCGCCTCCGCACCGAATCCGCCGAGCGCGGCGTCACCATCACCGACATGAAGGTCGATTTCTCCAAGATCGTCGCCCGCTCCCGCGCCATCGCCGATAAACTCGCCAAAGGCATCGGCCATCTCTTCAAAAAATACCTCGTCCAGCACGTCATGGGCGTCGGACAGGTCCTCGGCGCGCACAAGGTGAAGGTAACCAGCCGCGAAGGCGCCAAAGAATACACCGCCCAGCACATCATCGTCGCCGTCGGCGCCAAGCCCACCGAGCTCCCCTTCGCCAGGTTCGACGGCAAGCAAATCATCACCTCGCGCGAGGCGATGAACCTCCCGAAACAACCCAAGCGCATCGCCATCATCGGCGCGGGCGCGATCGGCTGCGAGTTCGCCGATTTCTACAACGCGCTCGGCACCGAAGTGACTGTCGTTGAGATGCTCCCGCACTTATTGCCGAATGAAGACGAAGACGTCTCGATCTTGCTCGAGCGCATCTTCGCCAAGCGCGGCGTCAAGGTCCACCTCAAGACCAAGACCGACAAGATCGACAAGACCGCCGACGGCGTGAAGCTCACCCTCAGCGGTGAAAAGGCCGGAACCGTCGACGCCGACGTCGTGCTTGTCGCCGTCGGCGTCGTCGCCAACACCGACGGCCTGGTCGGCCCCGGCGCCGGCCTCGAACTCGATCGAGGCCGAGTCAAGGTCGATCAGATATACAAGACCAACCTCGAAGATGTCTGGGCCGTCGGCGACTGCATCGCGATGCACTTCCCCGAGCAGATGGCCATGGGCAGCTACCGCCACCCCGACCTCGCGCACGTCGCGCATCACGAGGCCGTCCACCTGGTCGATCGCATCGCCGGCCTGCACGACGACATGATCGATTACCGCAACATTCCCGCCTGCACCTACACCCATCCACAGGTCGCATCGATGGGCGCCACCGAGAAAAAACTCCGCGAACAGGGACGCCAGATCAAGATCGGAAAGTTCCCTTTCAGCGCGTCCGGCCGCGCGCTCGCCGCCGGTGAATCCGACGGCTTCGTCAAGCTGATCTTCGACGCGCAATACGGCGAGCTGCTCGGCGCGCACATGATCGGCGAAAACGTGACTGAGCTTCTCGCCGAGCTCGTCCTCGCGCGCAAACTCGAAGCCACCGAGGCAGAGATCATCGACGCCATGCATCCGCATCCAACGATGAGCGAAGCGGTGATGGAAGCCGCCGGCGTCGCCGACGGCCGCGCCATTCACCTCTGATTCCACCTAACTTCCTGCGATCAAAAAATAGTGTTTTTCCCGCTATTTTTTGCTGGATTCGCGCGTCACAGCTTATGTAGTTTAACACACGTAAGAGGTTCATTTCGATCGGCGCCCAAGTCGCCAGTAAAATCGGCGGACGGCGCAAAAACTTCAGACAGGGACATTGATCCACCGGAAATCCCGGCGGACCGATTAGTCGCCTGAGTCCCTCACGACGCCGAAGGGCACGAGCGATCCCGCGACCCGCACTGCAGGCCCGCCGCGGAATCAAGCGCAAAGCCCACGGGCGCCAAGGCGCGTCAGAAATGGCGCGGCGGAGACCGGCGCGATGAAGACCTGAGAGAAGCGAAAAGCCCATGGCAGGAATGGCTGGTGGATTCGATCGGCCCTGTGCGTAAAAGCTATAGCGGGGCCGGCAGATCACACGGCACGGTTCGTCCGCGGGGCCAAACCCCAGGAGCCGCGGCCACAAACCCTTGGTCCGCCCTATCAGGTGGACCCCGCGACGATGAAACTCGCGGCGGCACGTGGCGAAACGGCAGGTGGGTGCGACGAAGGCCGACGAGGCGTCGTCACCCGCGGGCGGAAGTAAAACTGCGAAGGGAACAGATGAATCCCACGGGCGTCGCCGGGACTTTGACGGTCCCGGCCAGGTCGCGAGAACAGCCCGGCGCGGGCCCGGTACGTGAGCCGAAAGAAATCGGCCGCGAATGACCCGCGCGGGCGGCGTCTCCAACGCACGCAATTGAAAGCACCGGAGACGCGAGGCGCTAAAAACCGCATGGGCGAGCCGACTTCCTGGCGTGGGTGCCGAGGTCGGAACAACGCCGCAGCGGGATGGCCCGGAGCAGGTAACTCCGGGCGGTACGGCGCGACCGGCGAACGCCGAAGGGACAAGGCGAAACCTCAAGAGAGGCGCCTGCCGGCCTGTCCGCATTGATGATGCGGGCGGATATAGCCGACGGGCCGGTGACGCGAAGGCGACCTGTGCACAAAGCGCGGGTCGGGCGCTGAAGCGAGCGCCGCGAACAGAGGCCGACGTGGACGACGCGCAAGGATGGGAAGTCAGCGTCGCGAAACGTCAATCAGCGGATCCGGTCGGGCAAACCAATAGCCCGCGGGCGATCCGCCGATGAGTGCCTCGGGACAGCGGCGAATCGCACGAGTGCTCGGAGCACGTCGGCCAGCAATGGCGGCGGGCTCGTCCGACGTCGGCCGCGATCCTCTGAAGAGGACGGACGATTGAAAGTTAGAATCTCAGCCTTGCTCGAACGAGAGCGACCGGATAACGGTCGCTCTTTTTATTGGGTCGCCTTAGCGAGTTTGACATTGACCCCGCCCGTCCTAAAATCGCCTGTCAGGAGATCCGAGATGGCGGCGTTACCCTTCATTACTGGAATTCAAATTCGGCGAGGAAACGGCTGCGCCTAAGGGACCGCGTTTGATGTAATCACAACGACCCTGAAGCGACGGCTTCAGGGTTTTTTGTTGGACGGGATCAGCTCATGAATCTGGCGGCGGTGGAAATCCCGGAGGGCGGAGCGGAACTGTCGCCGGCGCGGCGGCCGCTGGTCGAACTACTGCTGCTGGCGATGCCGACGATGGCCCAGATGGCCTCGTACACGCTCATGCAGTTTGGCGACACGTGGATGCTCTCGCGCCTGGGCGTGACAGAACCGACGGCGGCGGGGAACGCGGGACTCTTTGCGTTCTCGATCATCGGGTTCGGCGTCGGCGTGCTCTTCTGCGTGAACACGCTGGTCAGCCAGCACTACGGGCAGAAGGATTATGCTTCCTGCGGCCGCTACCTTTGGCAGGGGGTTTGGTTCGGCGTTCTCTTTGGATTGCTATCGCTCATCTCGCTCCCTTTCGCGCCGCACCTGTTCCGTTTCATCGGGCACGAGCCGCGCTTGGCGGGGATGGAATCGACGTTCTTCCGGATTACGGTTTCGGCGACGGTGATCAAGCTGGCGGCGGTGGCGTTCGGGCAATTCCTGATGGCGATCAACCGGCCATGGGTTGTGATGCTGGCCGCGGTGTGCGGCGTGAGCGCGAACGCAGGCGTGAATTATTTCCTGATCTTCGGGCATGGCGGTTTCCCGGCGATGGGCGTCGCTGGGGCGGCGTGGGGAACGAACATCGGCGTGACCGTCGAGATGCTGGTGCTGCTGGGCGTTGTGATGACGCCCGCGATCCGCCAGCGGTACAACACGCTTGACCTGACGCTCCGACATCATCAGATCCGGACTCTGCTCAAGATCGGCCTGCCGTCGGGCGTGCAGATCGTCGCCGACGTGCTGGCGTGGAGTCTTTTCAGCTTCTGGGTGATGGCGGAGTTTGGCACCAAGGCGATGGCGGCGAACATCTTCCTCTTCCGCTACATCAGCGTCAGCTTCATGCCCGCGTTCGGCATCTCGACCGCGGTAACGGCATTGGTCGGTCGATATATCGGGGCGGGCAAACCGGAGATCGCTGAGCAGCGCGCGCACCTTGGGTTCTACGTGAGCGCGGTCTACATGGTCGCGTGCGGGCTGGTTTACATCTTCGGGCGGAATGTGCTGATGAAGTTGTTTACGCACGACCCGGAGGTGTTGAAGATTGGCGCGCTGTTGTTGATCTTCGGCGGCATCTACCAACTTTTCGACGCGATGTACATTGTTTACAACGGCGCGCTGCGCGGCGCGGGGGACACGTTCGTCCCTGCGGTGGCGACGGCGGTGCTCTGTTGGGGGATCGCGGTGTGTGGCGGCTATGCGGTAGCACGGCTTTGGCCGAACTTGGGGCCGGGTGGGCCGTGGACGGTGGCGAGCATTTACGGCGTGATCTTGGGCGTCTTCATGTTCGTGCGCTTCAAGGCAGGGGGGTGGAAGGCGATCCGCTTGGACAGGCAGGGGGCGTTCGCTAAAGTACCGGGCTTTGACGTTTTACCCGCGACGCAGACGAGTGGTCAGTAGGCGAAATTTCCGGCAGCAAGTGCAGTTATGTCAACCGAAACGCAACCGCAGGAGAAGAAGAGTTACAAGGAGACGCTGAACCTTCCGCAAACGGATTTTGCGATGAAGGCAGACCTTGTCACGAGCGAGCCCGCGCGCCTGCAGAAGTGGCGGGAGATGCACCTGTATAAACGGCTGCTATTGGCGCGTTCGGAATCGCCCAAGGGGAAGTGGATCCTGCACGATGGCCCGCCGTTCGCCAATGGCGACATCCACATCGGGCACCTGATCAACAAGACGCTGAAGGACGTGATCCTGCGATTCCGCACGATGCAGGGATACCAGACGCCGTACGTGCCGGGGTGGGACTGCCACGGGTTGCCGATCGAGCACAAAATCCAACAGGAACTGGGTCCGAAGCTGCGCGAGATGAGCACCGTCGAGGTGCGCCGCAAATGCCACGAGTACGCGGCGAAGTACGTGAAGATCCAGAGCGAGCAGTTCCAGCGGCTTGGCATCCTGGGCGAGTGGGACGATCCGTACCTGACGATGGAAAAGGGGTACGAGGCGGGGACGCTGGAGGTGTTCGCGAAGTTCGTGGAGAACGGCCTGGTTTACAAGCAGCTCAAACCGGTGCCGTGGTCGGTGTCGAACCAGACGGCGCTGGCGGATGCGGAACTGGAATATAAGGACGTGGAAGACCCGAGCGTGTACGTCGAATTTCCGGCGGTCGATCCGGTGCGGCTTCACGAGGTGTTTTCGGGGGGGATGGGGAAGTCGGAATTGCCGGTGTCGTTCCTGGTATGGACGACGACGCCTTGGACGCTGCCGGCTAATTTGGCGATCGCGGTGCACGCGGATGTGGAATATGCGCTGGTCGCCTACGACGAGCGCGCGGTGGTACTGGCGACGGATTTGGTGAAGCAGGTCTTCGCGCTGCGGCCTGATCTGCGGCACGACATCATCGCAACGGTTCACGGGCGCGACTTGCTGGGGTTGCAATATCGCCACCCGTTCATCGATCGGGTCGGGCGGATCGTTGAGGCTGAGTATGTGACCACGACCGACGGCACGGGTCTGGTTCACACCGCGCCGGGACATGGCGAGGAAGACTACAACACCGGCGTGCGCGAGGGGCTGGAGACGTATAGCCCGGTGCTGGCGAACGGGCGATTTGATGATACTGCGCCGGAGTTTGTGCGCGGCAAGACGGTGTGGGAAGCTAACCCGCTGATCGCGCAGAATCTTAAGGATCAGGGGGCGCTGTTTGCAGAGGTGAAGATCCGGCACAGTTATCCGCACGACTGGCGGAGCAAGAAGCCCATCATCTTCCGCGCGACCGAGCAGTGGTTCATCGCGATGGACAAGCCATTTTCGTTTGAGGGCGAGGCAGAGACGGTCTCCATGCGCGAGCGTGCCAAGCGCGCGTGTAGCGACCACGTCGACTTCGTCCCCGACTGGGGCAGAGCGCGCTTGTTGGGGATGCTCGAATCGCGGCCGGATTGGTGCGTTTCGCGGCAGCGCGCGTGGGGATTGCCGATCCCAGTGTTTTATAACGACAAGGATGAGCCGTTGCTTTCGAAGGAGTCGGTGTTGGCGGTATCGCATCGCTTCCGCGAGCATGGGTCGGACGCATGGTTTACGCTCTCGCCGCAGGAATTGCTGGGGCACGATTTTCCGTATCCGCCCGGTTTTGAACCGGAAAAGCTGCGCAAGGAGCAGGACATCTTTGACGTCTGGTTTGAGTCGGGCAGCTCGTGGCATTCGGTTTTGCAGCGGCGGACGTACCTGCAATTCCCGGCTGATCTGTATCTCGAGGGCTCGGATCAACATCGCGGTTGGTTCCAGCTTTCGCTGCTGCCGAGCATCGGGTTCAACGGGGTTGCGCCGTTCAAAGCGGTGCTGACGCACGGGTTTGCGGTCAAGCCGGACGGGACGAAGGTTTCGAAGAGCGACAAGGAATATGTGACGGCGACGCAGGAGATCGATCGGCACGGTGCGGACGTATTGCGGCTTTGGTGCTGCTCGGTCGATTACCAGCACGACCTGCCAGTGAGCCCGGCGATGATCAAGGAATTCGGCGACAAGTGCCGCAAGATCCGCAACACGTTGCGGTACCTGATGTCGAACCTTTATGACTTTAATCCGCAGACGGATGCGGCTCAGGTGACGGCGTCGAGTTTGGATGGATGGGCGTCGGCGGCGCTGGATAAGTTGATCGTCGAGGTGACCGCGGCGTATGAGCAATACGAGCTGCACCGAGTCTTCCGGCTGTTGCACGAGTTCTGCGCGGTGGAGATCAGCGCGATCTACGGCAACGCGATGAAGGATCGTCTTTATTGCGAAGCGCCGGACTCGCCGTTGCGGCGGCGTTCGCAAACGGTGATGCACCGGATGCTGGTGGCGATCACCAAGCTGCTGGCGCCGATGCTGGTGTATAGCGCTGACGAGGCGTGGGAGCACATCCAACACAAACCCCTGGAAGATGCGCGGTGCGAGAGCGTGCATCTGACGTTGCTGCCGCAGCCGTCGGGTGAAGAGGTCTCGGAGAAGCAGGAGGCGGAGTGGCGGCTGATCATGGAGCTGCGCGATCAAGCGTTACTGCAGCTCGACAAGTTGAAGAAGGAAGCGGGATTGAACAAGGCGCTGGATGCGGAGGTGATCTTCTACGTTGACGATGCGGAACTGCGTCGGCATCTGGAGGCATATGGGGTGGACTTGGCGGATGTGGTCGGCGCGGGGTTCCACTCGTTTGCGGAGAAGGATACGCCCGGGCCGGCCGTCGAAGTGAAAGTGCTCGACCGGCGCGAGACGTATGCGGTATGCGCGCGGAGTTGGAAGCGGCGGCCGGATGTGGGAAGCGACGCTGAATACCCCGACCTGTGCCTTCGCGACGCGCTGGCGGTGAAGGGGTTGAAGAAGTGAATCCGCGGCGGCCGCTTAGGATTGCAGTACTGCTCAGCGGTGGCGGGCGGACGCTGCAGAATTTCATCGACCTGCGCGCGACGGGTGAATTACCGATTGAGATTCCGATCGTGATCGGATCGAAGGCAAATCTGGTCGGTCTGGAGCGGGCGGCCAACGCGAAGATCGCCACCGAAGCGGTAGACCGAAGACAATTCGAAACGCTGGGCCATTATTGCGACAACATCTTCGGGCTTTGCGATGAAGCGGGAGTGGACCTGATCTGCCTTGCGGGGTGGCTGTGTTTGTTGCACGTGCCGGAGCGCTACCTTGGGCGGGCGATGAACATTCACCCGGCGTTGCTGCCGAGCTTTGGCGGCAAGGGGATGTTTGGGCATCGCGTTCACCAATCGGTGATCGACCATGGCTGCAAGGTTTCCGGGTGCACGGTGCATTTTCTGGACAACAGTTATGACACCGGGCCGATCATCCTGCAGCGGACCTGCCCGGTGCTGGACGATGACACCGCCGACACGCTGGCGGCGCGGGTGTTTGAGCAGGAGACGATCGCGTACCCGGAGGCGATTCGGCTGTTCGGACAGGGGCGTCTGAAGATTGAGGGGTCGCGGGTGCGGATTCTTCCCGAGCCATCCGCTCACTGATTGGGAGCGGGTTTCACGTGCGACGCGAGTGACGCTGTGCGGGAATTGGATCCGGTCGCGTAGCCGCCGCCGGTGGTGGCGCGGGTGGGCATGGATGTGGGCTGCGTTGCAGAGTGCGCCGATGCGGTGTCGCCGGCAGGGGCAGGTTCTTTCAGCCTGAAGCTGGAGGAAAGCACCATGCCTTCGACGCGGCATCCGAGGCGGGCGAGCCATTGGGCGGTGAAGTGGTTGCAGTTGTGGCCTACGCCGTAGGGTTCGTCGTCTTTCACGAAATACAACTGGTGCACGGGGGAGTAGACGATGGAGTCCAGGCGCGCGGAGAAGCGCTGCTCGAGCGCTCGCTCGAGTTCTTCAACCTTTTCTCGCGGGGCGTCGAAGCGCAGGATCGTCTTCGCGCCCAGCGCCTCTTTCAAGCCGGGCTGGTTGACTTCGCGATCGAGCATCCGGCGGCCCATAGTCGCCTGGTCCGATGCCATGAGGGCATGAAGGGCGGTGCCGACCGATTTCTGGTTTTGGCCGAAGTAGGTCCAATCGCCGTAGGCGTACTCGATCATCCCGCCGCTATCGGGGCGGGGGAGGATCAGCGTGCTGTGATAACCGTAGTCGGCGATGAGGACGGGGACGGCGTCTTTGGCCGCGATGGCCGGCGGTACGATGACGGGCGCGCAGCCGCCGGCGGCAAGGCAGAAGAGCAGGAAGATGCAGAGTCGCCGATGGGTCATGACACTTTCAATACTTCACAACCCCGCCGGCCGTTGGTTGACCTCTTCGGTGACGACCACCTTGCGGCGGGGGCGGAAGAGGAATCCGTCAACCGAAAGCCGCCCCGGCCCGCATAGAGCCAGGGCCAGCGCAGTCCCAACATAGACCAAGTTCGGATGAAACGGGAGCTTTGCGTCGGGCACAAGCGTGGCCGTCACGCCTGTGTACAGGGTGAAGCTGATCAGCAGGAGCGCGATGATCGTCGCTGCCACGCGCGTCAGCAGGCCCACGATCAGCAGGATGCCCACGGAGAGTTCCACCCAGGGGAGATAGGTCAGGTACATGCGCGCCAGGTGCTCGGGCAGAAACTTTGTTGCCGAGGGGAGCATGGCGTTGACGAAGTTGCCTACGCCCATGCTGAGCTTCGCCGCCGCCGCTAAAATGAAGTAGGCCCCGAGAGGAATTCGTGCTAGCAAAAGACCAATGCTGGTGGCCATCGAATGTCTCATGACGGTCGTTGTCGTCGTCGTGTCGCTTTCAAGTGCCATGACTTCTCCAATTCGACTGCTGGCGCGCAGGACTCAGGCGCCCAACTCTCTGCTGCGCCGTTCGGCTGCCTTCATCGCATCTTCAATGATACTCCCTAGCCCTCGCTCCTCCATATGGGAAATCGCGGCGTGGGTTGTGCCGTTGGGGGTGGTGACTTTACGCCTGAGTTCCTGGGGCGAATCCGGACTGTTCAGCAGCATCTTGGCTGAGCCCAGGGCGGTTTTGCTGGCCAGGCGATGGGCTTGCTCGGCGGTGAGGCCAAGTTCCACGCCGGCGCGGATCATCTGCTCTACGAAGTAGAAGAAATAGGCGGGCCCCGATCCCGATACCGCCGTTACGGCGTCGATCTGATTTTCGTCCACGTCGATGACGTCAGCCGACGCTTCGAAGATCCGCCGCGCTGCTGCCAAATCGGTGGCGGTGGCGTGTTTGCCGGGCGCGATGGCGACCATTCCCTCGCCGACGAGCATGGGCGTATTGGGCATGCTCCGCACTACGCGCCACGACCGGCCTTGGCCGAGGAATTTTTCGATCGACGCCGCGCGAACGCCGGCGGCGATGGAGATGACGAGCGTCTCGGCACGGAGCACCTCGCCGATGCCGCCGAGCACGTCTTCCATCTGGTATGGCTTGACCGAGAGGAGCAGGGCATTGGATTGCCGGGCGACCTCGACGTTGGCTTCGACTGCCTTGACCTTCAATTCATCCGCGAAGAGCTTGCGGCGCGGTTCGGCGACGTCGGCAGCGATCAGTTGGTCGGCCTTGAATAAGCTGGCGCGAAGGAGGCCGCGGACGATGGCCTCAGCCATCTGGCCCGCGCCGATGATTCCCAGTTCGTAAGACATGGGCGGGACTTTACCAGAAAATGCGACGCAAGACGGTGGCACCGACTTCCGTCGTTAGATGATGGATTGTAAGGTTACACGCCATGCTCAACACCGTTCTCCAACAGATCGACGCCAACCGCCAGCAATCCCTTGAAGGCCTCAAAGCCTTCCTCCGCATCCCCAGCGTCAGCACCAAGCCCGAGCATCAGCCCGACATGGAGCGCTGCGCCCAGTTTGTCGCCGACCAACTCGCCGCTTGCGGCTTCGCACCGCAAATCCTGCCGACCGCCGGTCATCCCATCGTCGTCGCCAGGAACCAGCACCAACCCAACCGTCCCACCGTCCTGGTCTACGGCCATTACGACGTCCAACCTCCTGAACCCCTCGATCAGTGGACCACGCCGGCCTTCGACCCCAGCGTTCGCAAAGACGAGAACGGCTTCGACGCGATCTATGCCCGCGGCGCGGTGGATGACAAAGGGCAGGTCTGGTGTCACATCGAAGCGCTACGCGCCTGGCGGCAGGGGGGTGGCGTTCCGGTCAACATCACCCTCCTCATCGAGGGCGAAGAAGAGATCGGCAGCGTCAATCTCGAACAATTCATCCGCGACCATAAAGACGAACTGCAAGCCGACATCGCGCTTGTCTCCGACACCAACCAATTCGCCCGCAACGTCCCCGCCATCACCTACGGCCTGCGCGGGCTGGTCTACACCGAGGTCACACTCACCGGCCCATCCCACGACCTACACTCCGGCCTCTACGGCGGCACGCTGCACAACCCCGCCAACGCGCTCTGTGAGCTTCTCGCCACCCTCCACAACCCCGACGGCAGCGTCAACATCCCCGGCTTCTACGACGATGTCCGCAAGCTCACCGACCAGGAACGTAAAATCTGGGCCAGCCTCCCGTTCAACGATGAAAAACACCGCAAGGAAATGGGCGTCCCCCACCTCTTCGGCGAGGCGGGCTTCAGCACGCTGGAGCGAAAGTGGGCGAGGCCGACGCTGGACATCAACGGCCTGACCAGCGGCTACCAAGGCCCCGGCGCAAAAACGATTATTCCCGCCAAAGCCAGCGCCAAAGTCTCCATGCGCTTAGTCCCCGATCAGGAGCCGAAGAAGATCGAAGCCGCCTTCCGCCGCGCGCTGGAATCGCGCCTCCCCAAAACCGTCACCCTCGACATCCACGTTCATAGCGGCGCCGCCCCGAGCATCCTCCCCATCGACAACCCCGCGACGCAACTGGCCGCCAAGGCCGTCAAGACCGGCTTTGGCATCGACCCGGTCTTCATGCGCGAAGGCGGCACGGTCCCCGTCGGCACGCTCTTCAAAGCCGCCATGGGCATCGACACGCTCTTCGTCGGCTTCGGGCTAAGCGATGACCGCGTGCATAGTCCGAACGAAAAGTTCGATTTGGATGCGCTGCACAAAGGCACCAGAACCGCCGCAGCGCTGTATGCCGAACTGGCTAAATTACAGGTGTGAAGCCTGGTGATCGTGAAATGGGGGAACGCAATGTCCGAGAAGCCACTATCGCCGACCGCCTCGTCCCTGGCCGTCGAAGCCTTCTGCCTCGGTTGTGGTTATCCCCTCCATCCACTGAAGCGCGAATTCGGCAACTGTCCCGAATGTGGACGCCCGTTCCACCTTGCGGACTCTACCACCACCAGCCGGACCCCAAACGCGCTCCGCCTCCGCCGCGTCCGTGAAGCAAGTCGACGCCGATTTCGCCAGCTGCGAGAAGCCTACCTCCGCGCCATCGCCCGCCCCGCGCCCTGGCTCCGCCCAGCCGCACTCGCCGTTCACGTCACGTCGATCGTCGTAAGCATCCTGCTATTAGGCGACGTGTTCATCCCCCTGGTGATCCTCGGTGCCGGCTCGTGCTGCGTCGCCCTCGCCCACCTGCCACGTCAGATCGCCCGACGCCGCTTGGGCCGGATCGGTCAGTTCCCAGCCGAGGCCACGAAGATCGACATCACCAAACTCCATCGGATGCGCAAGGCGTCTCTCTGGATCGCATTCCTGCTGCTGCTTCGACTGCCGTTCTACCTCATCTTTCTCATCAACCTCGCCGCGTTCAATGGCGTCGCGCATCAGGTCGATACCGATCCCGCCTGCGCCGCCCACCCGTCGTTCGCCCTGATGGGATTCTTTCCGATTCGCGAGCGGCTGGTCGGACACGGCGGCGCAGACTTCGAACTGCCCACCGGCAGAACGCTCCTCTACCGCCCCGCTTGGAACGCCGATTACTACGACTCACACGTGCGCCACGCGGGCGGACGCTGGTTCGTCTGCGACCTGCCGCTCCGCCAGTGCACGTTCTTTGGAGGAGTGCGAGGCCGTCATTGGTCAGATTAGAAAGGCGCGAGTTCGCGCGGGCTCTGGTAAAAGGGGGACAATCGTGACTGACCAACGTGACCAGCCGATTGCAGCAGTCGCCCCGGACGCGTTCTGCATTGACTGCGCCTACCCACTTAACCAACTCGAATCTGCGACGCGGCGATGTCCCGAATGTGGCCGGGCGTTCAATCCGATCGACCCCGCCACGGTAATCATGAACCGCTCCATACCGGACGGCATCCGCTGGGCACTCCGCCCGGCGCGCTGGCTTTACCCGACCGTCCGAGGCGTCGTCATCGTCGCGCTCCTGGCCGATGTATTTCTCGCTGGCGTCATCGTCCACGCGTGGATCGCGCTGGGCTTGATCTGGCTGCCGGTCGGAATCGTCTACTACCTGCGCCGCAAACTGCGCAGTTGGGTCGTGTGGCACTACCGGCAGAATCGGGCGCTGCTCAAGGTGGATAACCATCAGAAACTGCGATCGCGACAGTTGATTGCCCTTACGGTGATCCTGCTGCTCTTTCGCGTGCCCTTCTACGCGGTCTTTCTCCCAAGCCTCCACTGGCTCAACAAGGCCGCGCACGAAGAGTATGCGGTTAAGCCGTACGATTCGCCCCGCCCGAAGCTCACCGTCATCGGCCTGATGCCGGTTTCTGAGGTGACGGTCGATTTCAGCGGCGCAACCATATGGACGGGGCTCGGCGCGATCAGTTATCACGAAACCTACGACGACAAACACTGGTGGGAGTTCAGCGATCAATCCCGCCTGCCGTGGTAATGCCACATACATCAGGGGACGCGATGCAATTCCGATCCATCCTTCATCCTTCCTCATTCATCCTTCGGCCGCTTTCCCCATCGCCACCGTGCAATCGCCCGGCAGGTAATCCTCCAGCTTCCGCACGCGGTCGCTCAGCGTGCGCGCGAAGGCCATCACCTCGTCGGCTGGATGCCAGACGAGATAATCCGCCCCCGCCAGGCGCGACGAGCAGAGGAAGTTGAAGACCAGCGTCTCTCGTGCCGCGTCGTACGCGCGGCTGAGCGTGGAATAGAATCCGCTCGAATCCATCGTGTTGAGCGACCCGCTGAACAGGATGACATCCGCCCGCGCCGCCGCCAGTTGCTGCGGCTGGGCAATGAAGTCCGCCTCGATGATCTCGCACTGCGGATGTCCTTTCGCCCGCGCCGCTTCCGCGAGCGTGGCGACGCCTTCGATCCCCGTGTACGACGCCACGCGCACCTTTCGGGCGAGCAGATAGTCGAGCAGGTCGGCCCGCCCGCAGCCGACGTCCAGCAGGCGCTTGCCGGTGAGATCGACCAGCCGCCGCATTGCCTCGAAGCGCAGGGCCTGTGTCTGCGGACTCGCCCAGAGCAGCGAGCCGAACCCGGCGCCATGCCGCCGCGCGGCGCGCTCGTACGGCTCTAGATAGTCGGGCCTCTCACCCATCGGGCGGAGATGATAGACTCCGTCCTCGAAATTCTGAATGGTCACATGCTTCCATGGCTCCCCATTTTCCGAGACGCGCTCGACGCCGAATACGGCGAGCGCCCGCGCATCGCCACGCTGGCGACGGTCGATGCAGAGCATCGCCCGCGCGCCCGCAGCGTCATCCTCCGCCGGATCGACGACAACGGCGCGCTCTGGATCGTCAGCTCGGCACACAGCGAGAAGAACGGCCAGATCCGTCAAACGCCCGCCGCCGAGCTCGTCCTCTACTTACCGATTGCCCGTGAGCAGTTCCGTCTCTTTGGGCCGGCTGGCATTATCGGAAGGGTGGATGACGAAGCGGCGCGGCAAGCGTTCTGGGCCACGCTCTCAGATGCCGCCCGCGCCAGCTTCTATTGGCCCACGATCGGGCAGCCCGCGAACAACGATAGCGCCGTCCCGGCGGCCCTCCCGCCCGATACGCCCGTGCCCGACCACTTCGAACTGATCCGCATCCAGCCGATTCAGGTCGAGCACCTGACCACCGCCGCTCTCCCCCACCGTCGCACCCGCTACCGCCAATCCACAGCCTGGCAGCCAGAACCGATCAACCCGTGACCCTTTTGCCTTTTGCCCTTTGCCTTTTGCCTTCGTCCCCCTACCATCCCGCCCCATGCGCTTCCTGCTTATCGGCAACCTGACTCCCGCCGTCGCCGCCGCGATCGTCCGGCACGGCCACCAGACCGCCACGCCCGAGTCGCTTCACCTGACCGAGGTCACGCCCAAGGATGATGTGCTCAAGGCGGCCACCAAGGCCCAGCTCGACATCGTCACCGCCGATCCGGAAATGGCCGACGCTCCCTTCAAGCACGATTTCTACTTTCAGCGGTCGATCGTCTTTCTGCAGCTCACCGGCGGGGACATCGAGCAGGACGACGCGATCGACCGCCTCTTCACCCGCTACAAAGCCCCCAAGCCCAAGCGGCTTTACACGGTGACCGAAGGGCGCGTGAAGGTACGTCAGCTTCCGGGATCGATCTGACCGAGAGTTTTGTCGCTCGGTTCGCGGATGATAGACTGGTGAGCCATGTCCGAATCAACCCTGGAACCCGCTCAAGTGATCGCCTACGCCTCCCCGGGCATGACCAAGCCGCGGATTACGTTTCGCGGCGCGGTGACGACGCTGATCGTCGGCGGGGCGTTCCTGCTGCTGGCGATCGGTCTGGTGTTGATCGCGTGGTCGATCTTCAGGGAGTTTTCGGAGCTGCAATATCGCCGCGGCGACTCCCTGGAGATCCTGGGTACTTTCGTCAGCGTTCTGGCGGGCATCTCGTTCTTCATCGGAACAATCATCGCCTTCATCGGCCTGCGCGGCGTGCGCCAGCGCGAGCTCAATTGAAAACACTCATCCCTTAACTATTCATCACTATGTCTCTTCTCGTCACCGGCAGCATTGGCATCGATACCGTTGAAACCCCATTCGGCAAGCGTGAAAACGTCATCGGCGGGTCGGCCATTTACTTCTCGTACGCCGCCTCGTTTTTCACGCCGGTCCGCCTAGTAGGTGCGGTCGGTGAGGATGCGCCTGGAGAAATCTTCAAAGTGTTCGGTGATCAGGATGTGGACACCACCGGCCTGGAAGTCCGCAAAGGATCGAAGACGTTTCGCTGGCACGGGTCGTATGTGAAGGACTTGAACGAAGCCGTCTCAGTCCAGACGGACCTGAACATCCTCGCCGAGGCCGCGCCGAAGATTCCGGAGAAGTTTCTCGATTCGAAGTACATCTTCCTGGCCAACACGCACCCGGTGCTGCAGCAGCAGATGGCGGCTTCGCTGAAGAAGCCGAAGTTGATCGTCGCGGACACGATGAACCTCTGGATCAACACCGCTCGGCCCGAGCTGCTCAAGACGCTGAAGATGATTGACGGCCTGGTGCTCAATGATGGCGAGGCGCGCCTGCTGACGGAAAAGAAGAACCTGATCGAAGCCGCGCGCGAGGTGCTGAAGATGGGGCCGAAATTCGTGGTCATCAAGAAGGGGGAGCACGGCTGCCTGATGTGCAGCGGCGATCACATCTTCGCGCTGCCGGCGTATCCGGCGGATACGGTCATCGATCCCACCGGCGCGGGCGACAGCTTCGCAGGCGGGATGATGGGCTACCTCAGCACGCAGGGGAACGTGTCGATGGCGACGCTCAAGCGGGCGCTGGCGTTTGGCACGGTGGTCGCAAGCTACACGATCGCCGATTTTTCGCTCGGCGGATTAAAGGCGACCGATCGTGAGAAGATTGACCATCGCTGGACTCAGTTCAAGCAGATCGTCGATTTCTAACGGCTTATTGCGTTTCGCCTGTGTGCGCACAACCCTCTGATCTTGCCGCTGTAGAACAGTGCGGAGCCTGGGTTCCGCCGACCATGCGCACGTTTTTTCCGATCATCGTCCTATTATGCTGCTGCTCCCTGGCCGATGCCGAGGTCGCCGCGCCGCGCTCGTCGGAGGAGGTTTTCGATTCTGGCCGCGTTCACACGATCCACCTCCGCGTCCCCGCGCAGGCTTGGAAGATGCTCCAGCCGGGCGCGGCGTCGCACAAGCCTTCGAAGCGTGCGGGGGCGGCCACGCAACCGGCGAACGATGACGACGACGTGCGGCTTCGGCCGGGGCAGCCGAGCGCCAGATATGCCTACGTCCGCAGTGAGATCGACTATGACGGCGAGCGCGTCACGAACCTGGGCATTCGGCTGAAAGGGAACAGCTCGTATGGTGTCTCCGCTGCTTCGCCGCGTCGCCCGTTTAAGCTGGATTTCGAGCGGTTCGTCGATGGCCGGCACTTCGCGGGGCTGTCATCGCTCAATCTCAACAATGCCGCGTTTGATTCATCGCAGGTGCGCGAGACGTTTGCGTTTGCGTTGTTTCGAGAGCTTGGCGTTCCGGCGCCGCGCACGGGGCACGCGTTGGTTTACCTGACCGTGCCTGGCTTGTACGACCAGGAGTACCTTGGCCTCTACACGCTGATCGAGGAAGTGGATCACAAGTTCCTCAAGCGGAACTTTGCGCGACCGGACGGCCTGCTGTTAAAACCCGGGGGGATGCGCGGGCTGGTCTATTTTGGCGACGACTGGAGCGCGTACAAGTCGCGTTACAATCCGAAAGGGGATGCGCCGCCGGAGCAGGCGCGGCGCGTGATGGAGCTTGCGAAGCTGATCAATCGCGCCGACGACGCGATGTTTGGCCTGAAGATCGAATCTTATGTGGACGTGGATGAGTTTCTCCGCTATCTCGCGGTCAACTCGGCGATCACCAATTTCGACAGCTTTCTCTCGACGGGGCACAACTATTACCTCTATTGCGATCCGGCGGATGGGCGATTCCATTTCCTGCCGTGGGACATGAACCTGTCGTTCGGCGCGTACAGTTGGCTGGGTACGGCGGAGCAGACGTCCGATTGCAGCATCACCCATGCCTATGCGGACCACAACCGGCTGATCGAGCGACTGCTGGCGATCGACGCTTACGCGTCGGCGTATCGGGCGCACGTGCGGCGGTTGGTGGACGGGCCAATGGGTGAGTCGGCGATGCGGGCGCGGTTTGAGGCGGTCGCGCCGGTCTTTCAGGCGGCCGGGCGGGCGGCGCGGGACGTGGGTCGGTTCGGCAGCGCCGCGACGCAACCGTCCAGCGGCATGGGATTCAGGCCGACCGACCTTCGCACTTACGTCGCCCAGCGCACCGAATCGATCCGGATGCAACTCGACGGCAAGCGGCGGGGGTATCTGCCGGGATTTCGTGATCCGCAATGCGTGCCAGCCGAGTGGGCGCCGTATGCCACCGCCGCGGTGGCGATGATGGCGGCGGCGGATGCGGATGGCGACGGGCGGCTTAATGATGCGGAGGTCGGCGCAGCGTTCGAGCGGTTACGGACGGCGGCGGACCTGGGTCCTACTGGTGCGATCGAACGCGCTGCGGCTACCGCCGCTATTGAGCGCGTCATGACCGAGGATATGCGCCCACGCGTTCCCGCCGCCGCGTGGGCGGATTGGCTCTTTCGCATCGCCGACGCGAACAAGGATGGCCGCCTCGATTCTGCTGAGATTCTCACGGCCTATCACAAGCTCCTCGCCGGCGAAGACCGCGACGGCGACGGCATGCTCGACGGGCGCGAGCTCCTTGAGACGCTTGCCGGCAGCCGCGCGCCGGCCGACGCTCAGTTAAAGCGCTGATCGGTTATCATTCGCGCACCTTTCGCGAACGGGAGACCTGTGCATGCTGCGAAACCTGGCCGTCTTTGTCCTGGCCGTCCTTGCGCTTCCCGCGCTCGGTCAGCAACCGGCGGCCATTAAGCCCAAGACGCCGCCGCCGAAGCTTTGGCTGGAGATGGACCGCGGGCCGGTGGTCAGCGCGACGATCGAGTCGGCGTACCCGCAGCGCAACATCACGCAGAAGGGGATCGCGATCCGGCTCGACGAAAAGTCGCAGGCTTACGTGCTGTTCGACGAGGATCTGTTTCGCTATTCAATCGCGTGGACGGGCGGGTTCATCGACTTCAAGGGCGTGCTGTTTGACGGACAGCACCGCGTCTGGCCGAGCGTTGTCGGGCAACCGATCTTCGGCACGTCGCTCGCGCCGGGCTGGGGGCACAACGGGAACTTTGACGATCCGCGGACGCGATATAAATCCACGGAGTACACGAAGGAATCGGAGGAGTGGAAGAATCGTCCGTACGGGCCGCTGCCTCATGAGCATGCGCAGTACAAGGGGCTTTATTTCCATGGCCAACAGGTGATTCTTTCTTACACGGTTGGCGGCACGGCGATCCTTGATTCACCCGGACTGCAACGAGCTGGCGGGGTTGACGTCATCACGCGCACGCTCAACATCGCTAAAGCCGATGCTGACCTTGACCTGGAGATTCTTGAACACCCTTCGGCCAACGCCAAGATCCTCGCGGGCATTCGTCCGCCGACGGCAAAACGTCAGGCCACCGCGCAAGGAAGCGTCGCGCTGCTCGGCGATCTCGCCGCCACGACACCCGCCACGCGCCCCGCGACGACGTCACCTGCCGATGGATCGATCGCGGTCATCGCCCAAGGCGCATCGAATGACATGATCTTCTCGATCGTCGGCCAATCACATCTTCGCCTGCACATCCCGGCCGCCGCGACTCCGGCACGGCTCAAGCTCCTGATCGCCCGCGTCGATTCGACGACGCTGAAGCCGTTCATCGCGGCGGCCGATTCCTCGCCAGCCGCGGTCGATCTCAGCACGCTGACCGCCGGCGGGCCGCCGCGCTATCCACAAGTCCTCGAGACTCACGGGACGCTTGCCCCGGCGGTGGAGGAAGGACCAGCCGCGCCGGGGCCGGCGTATGTCGTCGATACGCTCGCGGCGCCCAACGATAATCCGTTCAAATCGCGGATGCGATTCGGCGCCTTCGACTTCTTCCCGGACGGCAAATCCGCTGCGATCACGACTTGGGACGGCGACGTCTGGCGCGTCTCGAACATCGACGAGAAGCTTGATCATCTGACATGGCAGCGGATTGCCACGGGTCTGTATCAGCCGCTGGGTTTGCAAATTATTGGCGATGCGATTTACGTCCTCTGCCGCGATCAAATGGTTCGCCTCCACGACCTCAACGGCGACGGCGAGATCGATTTCTACGAATGCTTCAACAACGACCATCAGGTGACCGAGCATTTTCACGAGTTCGCGATGGGGTTGCAGACCGACCCTCAGGGAAACTTTTACTATGCCAAGAGCGCCCGGCACGCGCTGGATGCGGTCGTGCCGCAGCACGGGACGCTGCTGAAGGTATCGCGCGACGGCACGAAGACCGAGATCCTCGCCAATGGCTTTCGCGCGGCCAACGGCATTGGGATCGGCCCGAACGGCGAGCTAGCGGCTACGGATCAGGAAGGATTCTGGACGCCTGCCAATCGCATCAATCTGTTCACACCTTCAGCGGACGGCACGCCATTCTTTGGGAATCTCTGGTCGTATTTAGGCGCGCCGCGGACGATGAAGGAGGGGTTTGATCCACCGCTCTGCTGGATTCCGGTGAATGTGGATCGCTCGCCGGCTGAGGACCTCTGGGTTACGAGCGACAGGTGGGGGCCGCTCAAGGGTCAATTGATTCACACGTCCTACGGAACCGGCAAACTGTTTCTCGTGCTTCACGAGACGGTCGATGGCGTTCCGCAGGGCGGAGTTGTTCCGTTTCCCGATCTGGCCTTTCGCACCGGGACGATGCGGGCGCGATTTAATCCGGTGGACGGCCAGCTTTACGCCTGCGGCCTGGTCGGCTGGGCGACGAACATGACCGAGCCGGGCGGCTTCCACCGGATTCGCTACACGGGTAAGCCGCTGCGGATGCCGACGGCGCTTTACGTGCAGAAGGATTCAATCACACTTTCCTTTTCCGATCCGCTGAATAAGGCTGCGGCGGAAGACCCCGCCAGTTATGCGGTGCAGCAGTGGGGATATCGGTGGACGCAGAATTACGGCTCGAAGCACTACAGCGTCGCCGATTCCAAGAAGGAAGGGCACGACGACGTGGAGGTGACGGCGGCAACGCTTGGCGAGGACGGTCGAACCGTCACGCTCAAGATTGCTTCATTGCAGCCGGTGATGCAGATGAAGATACAGGTCAGCTTGAAGACCGCGGATGGCAAGCCGCTCGTGCACACGATTCATAACACGATCAATCGGGTGCCGGCGAAGAGTAATTAGAAAAGCGGGAGTTGCTGGTCGGTGAGGATCGCGGGATCGAACGTGGGGCGGAGGGGTTGGCCGGTGCGGGCGTCGGTGGCGAAGATGGGGAAGGATCGCCCGCCTTGCGCGGCTCTAGCCAGGATGTATTGGGCCATCTCGTCGCCGACGTGTAGGCTGAGCGTGGCGCGGAGCTTTTGCTGGAGTTCAGTGAGTTTCAAGTTTTGGCTCCTTCGTGTCCAGATCGTACAGGTGATAGGCGTCTTTTTCAAAAGCCGCGTGAAGGGTGGGTAGGGGGCGTGCGGTGATGACGTAGCGCGCACCATATTGCCGTGCGACCGCTGTGAGGTGCTCGGTCCGCAGCGCATCGTATCGCGCGGCGATGGCGGCGTGGGCGAGGTCGAACCGTTTGGGGAGGTTGGTGAGTGGCTGATCGAGCACCGCCTCCAGGCGCTTTTGCCATTCTGCCATTTCGCTGGAGAGCTGGGGGACGTTCTTGAAGTTCACGACGATCGCCCGCTGGGCGTGGTAGCGGAAGAGCTGCTCGTTGGGCGGGACAATGAAGAGCGCGTCGATCGGCGTGTGGTCGCGCGCCCAGTGGCAGACTTCGAGGTAGGCGCGGCCGCCGTCGTGGGCGATGGCGATTTGCAATCCCAGGTAGTTGCGGAAAAGCGCGAAGAGGAGGATCAATCCAGCGGCGACGCGGTGATCGGCCCGGGGCTTGGGTACGTCCTGCCGGAAGCAAATGTAGGTGACGCCCGCGACCATGATGGCGATGAAGAGCAGCAGGGGGCCGAGGTTTGCGCCGACGAACGCAGCGGCGGTTGATGACGGGCGGGCGAAGCGGATGGCCACGAGTCCTAGGATCGCTGCGAGCGGCAGGGCGATCAGGGCGCGGCGCACATTTTGGCGCGCCATGATGCCGGGGTCGAGCAGGAAGGCCGCTGCGCCGATGCAAGAGAGGAGCTTGGCGTAGATGCTGGAGCGGAAGAGGCTCATTTGGATGAGCGGCTCAGAGACGAAGATGACGCCGGCGAAGAGGAGGGCGATCAGTTGCAGTGCGAGGAAGAACGTGAAAGCGAAGGCGGCGCGCACGGGGGCGGCGATCGTCCGCCGTCGGTAGGCGATGATTGCGAGTGGGATTGGCCAGAGGAAGGAAATCCAAAGCGCGGCGGGCCAGGAGAGGGGGTCGTAGTGATGAGGGTGGCGGAGATGGACGTAGAGGTTTACGAAGTCTCTTAGCGGCATCTTCGGTACGTGCGCCAGCGCCAGGCGTGCGGCTGGAAGAATGCTGGGCAATGCGAAGAGGAGAATCAGTCCGAACCAGAGAATGGCGCGCGTGATTGAGGCGGTCGGCGTTGTGTTCTCTTCACGGGCGGGACGCCCGTGCCACCTGTGGAAGATGAAGCCTGTTGGCCAGAATGCCAGTGCGATCAGCGCGTGATTCAGGTGGAACAGGCTGGCGACGGCCATTGCGGCGGCGGCTGGACCGATGCGTCCTTCGATCCAGAATCCGATACCCCAGAGAAGCGCCACATTGGCGACGTTTCCCGGCAAGAAGGAACTGTCCTGCAAAAACTGGTACGACCCAAGGCCCGTTCCGCCCGCGCTAAGGTAGTAAAGCAGCACCGACAGCAGGTAGCCGCGCGCATCAAGTCCAAGTATGAGCGATAGCCGAATCCACGCCACATGCAGCAGCACCACAAGGCTGAGGTAAAGGATGAGGAATGCCGGCTCGACTATTCCGGCCCGCATCAGCGTCGCCGTCAGCTTGTTGAACGCGACGTGGTACTGCAGCGTGTGCGTCGTCCACCAGTCGTTGGCTAGCAGTTCCGGGTGCACCTCGCGCAGCGGCTCGATCAGGTAAACCGTGTGGTTTCCGCCGCCGAACTGATAGCCGCGCAGCACGAGCGTGATCGCGATGCCCAGGAGCAGGGGGAGCAGCAGGCGCGATAGACCTTGCGCGGTGTGGGATGAAGCGGTGGGGTTCGACATCTGCAATGCCGCGTGTCGCTTCATCGGTTATTTCATCGCGTCCACCGCCGCCTGCTGGAACGTCTTGCGGACGTCGCTGGCGTCGGAGTTGGCGAAGTTCTGCCGCTGCACCATCAGCACGTACGCGACGCCCTTCACCGGGTCGATCCAGGCCTGCGTGCCGTAAGCCCCGCCGTGCCCGAACGTGCCGGGCGAGAGCATCGCGGTGACGCCCTGCGGCTCGCGCACGACGCAGACGGCTGTGCCCCACCCGTTGCCGGGCGTGAAACCGGTCTTCACGTCGCCGGAGAGGATGCTCGACATCAGCTTGATCGATTCGGGCCTGAGATAGATCCGGCCGTCGAGCGCGCCGTTGTTGAGGAGCATCTGGCAGAAGCGGGCGTAGTCTGAGGCGGTGGAATAGAGGCCGCCATTGGCAAGTGGCACGCGGCCGGTGTCGGCCAGGTCGAGGCCGGCGAAGAGCGAGACGATGGCCGGTTCCAGTTTTCCGGTCTCCTTGCTCTTCGAATAGGTTCGCGCGGTTCGCGCCTGCTGCGCCTTGGACGGATAGAACGTCGTGTCGCGCATGCCCAGCGGGCCGGTGATGCGCTTCTCGAGGAAATCCGGCAGCGGCTGCCCCGAGGCGATCTCGATGATGCGCCCGAGCGTGTTGATACCCGACTGGCAATACATCCACTTCTCACCCGGCTCAAACTTCGTTGGCTTGTCCACGAAATGCGGGATCAGGTCTGACAGAGTCTTGGCAGCCTTCTGCTGCTCCACGGTCGCTTCCGACAAGCCTGAGGTGTGCGTGAGCAAGTGCCGCAGGGTGAGGTTAGCCGGCTTGCCAGACGGCGTCTTGATATTCGCGAAATCCGGGATGAACTTGGCAACCGGATCTTCAATGCTGAGCTTTTGCTCGTCCTGCAGCATGAGGATGGCCGTGCCGGTCAGCGGCTTGGTCATAGAGGCGATCCAGAAGATCGCATCGGGTTTCATCGGCGTGTGTGCTGAAGAGTCGGATTCGCCGATGGCCGCCAGGTGCACGATACGGTCCTTCGTGGCGACGAGCGTAACCGCGCCTGTGATCTCATTGTCGGCAATGAAAGGCTTGAGCGCCTCGGCGATTGCCGGGAAGTTTCCCGAGTCCGGCGGGGCGGCGCTTGCGGGGACGGACGGAACAAACAATGCAACGAAACCAAGCAGGATGACGGAGAGCCCGAGCAGGGATTTGTTCATGCCCGGCAGTCTAAACGTGAACCGCAGAAATCGGAAGCGGTCATGCGCCTAAGCCGCCCGTGCCGCGGCCCGCTTCACGAGTCGATCAACCAATTGTGCGAATGGGATGCCCGCGTGTCCCGCCGCCTCCGGCAGCAGGCTCTTCGACGTGAACCCCGGCAGCGTGTTGATTTCAAGCAGGTATGGCTCCTGGCTCTTCTCGTCGATCATCACGTCCACGCGCGCCAGGTCGCGCGCCCCCACCACGGAGTTCGCCTTTTCCACCAGTCGCTTGCAGCGCTCGATAAGCGGCGCCGGCAGGCCGGTGTCGAAGCGATGCTCGGTGTCGTTCCGTTTGTATTTCGCTTCGTAATCGAAGAACTCGACCTTGGCGACGATGCGAATCGGCGCCAGCGCTTTCTCTTCGAGCAGACCGACCGTCAGTTCAGGCCCCTTGATAAACTGCTCCACCAGCGCTCGCCCGTGCTTATCCAGCAGCGTCTGGAGCGCCTTGTCCGCGTCGGCCTGGTTCTGGCAGATGTAGACGTCGACGCTTGATCCCGAATCCACGGCCTTCACAGCGCATGGCGCGCGAACCGCCGTTACCGGATTCGCGTTGGTCACCAGCTCATATGCCGGCGTCGGCAGATCCGCCTTTTCCCATGCCATTTTCGTCGCCGCCTTATCCATTCCCAGTCGCGACGCCGCCGATCCCGAACCCACGAACCGCACGCCCCGCGCCTCCAGAACTGCCTGCAACTGCCCGTCTTCGCCCCACGTCCCGTGCAGCACCGGGAACACCACCTCCGTCGGCTTGGCCAGCGCCGCCTCCAGCGTCTCGGGCCTCACGTCCACTTCATGAACCGTATGCCCCGCATCGCGCAGCCCCTGCGCCACCGCCTTGCCAGAAACCAGCGAAACTTCCCTTTCCGCGCTGGGACCACCGTAGAGAACAGTTACATTCATAGTATTCACCAGATCTGTACTTCCGTCTCCAGCGCGATCTCGTTCTTTTCCCAAACCTTTTCCTTGATAATCCCGATCAGCCGCTTGACGTCATCCGCCATGCACCCCGGATGCGCGATGATGAAGTTAGCGTGCTTTTGGCTGATCTCCGCGCCGCCCACGCGCATTCCCTTCAGCCCGGCTTGGTCGATCAGTGCGCCCGCCGACAGCCCGCGCGGGTTTTTGAAGACGCATCCGCAGTTCTTCGTGTTTAGCGGCTGGCTGTTCTGCTTGAACATCCAGATCTCCTTCGTCCGCTTCATGATCCGTTCGGAGTCGTCCTCTTCCAACGCCAGCGTGGCGCCGAGAATGAATGGCGCCGAGATGTTCGTGTGCCGGTATTCGAACTTGAGGTCGTCTCGCGTCCGCTGGAAGATCGTGCCTTCGCTGTCCATGACGGTAACGGTCTGAACGAACGCGCCCAGGTCGCCGTATTTGCCGCCGGCGTTCATACGAATGCCCCCGCCGATCGTCCCGGGGATCCCGGCCAAACATTCAATCCCCGCCAGCCCCTGCCGCACGCAACGGACTATCAGCTTCTGCATGTCGACGCCCGCGCCGACCTCGATCGTCGTCTTGTCGAACTTCACCCGCCGCCAATACTCTTCGTCAAACCGGAAGACGGCGCCGGGGACGCCTTCGTCGCTCACCAGCAGGTTCGCCCCCAAGCCCAGCACCTGGTACGGCACGCCGTTTCCCACACACCTGGCGACCGCCTCCTGTATTTCTTCGGGCGTCCGCGGGCAAATGTAATACCGCGCCGGGCCGCCGATCTTGTACCACGTGTGCTTGGCCAGCGGATGGTTCTCAGAGACGAACGCCTCGAGCCCTGAAAACGGGTTGGCGATGCGCAGCGACGGCCCCGTTGGAAAGCTCGAAGAAGTTTGCGGGTTCGTCGCACTCACTAAATCGCTCCAAGCCGAGTCGGATCGCACATACGGCCCGACCGCTCAAAAAGTTAGACGGCCCCGGCCTCCGCCGAGTTCGCAAGCTCACGCGCAACGTCAACGACATTGCCAGCGCCGATCGTCAGGATCAAGTCGCCGGCCGCGGCGTTCTGTTTCAAATATTCCACGATCTGCGGGAAGGTCGCGATGTGAATCGCCCGCGACCCCGCCGCGTTAATGCGCTCGACCACCATCTTCGATGAGGTCAGCCGTTTCTCTTCCTCCGAATCGCGCACCGAATAAATGTCGGCGATAATCGCCAGGTCGGCCCCGTTAAAGCAAGTCGCGAAATCATCGAGCAGCGTGCGCGTGCGGCTGTGCTGGTGCGGTTGAAACACGCAGATCAGCCGCGACGGCCGATACCGTTCGCGCAGCGCCTTGAGCGTCGCCACGATCTCCGTCGGGTGATGACCGTAATCGTCCACCAGCGTCGCCCCGCGGTAAGAGCCCATCGGTGTCATACGTCGATCAACCCCGGTGAAGCGTCCCAGCGCCGTCGCCGCCTGTTCGAGATTCACACCCGCCGCATTGCACGCCGCCAGGGCCAGCGTCGCATTGTATAGGTTGTGCAGGCCCGGTATTGAAAGTCGGATCGTCGCCACCGGCTTGCCGTGATAGTGCACGATCCCGCCGTGACAGCCGTTTTGTGGCGCGATGGGCACCGTCACCCAATCCGCTTCGTCCAGAGCCCCCGCCGCCGTCGCGCTGTGGATTGCCACGGTCTCCACCTTCGTCGGCAACCCCTTCACCGCCTTGGCGACGTTGGTGTCCTGACCATTAGCCAGGATCAATCCGTTGGCCGGAACCTTCTCTGCGAACTGTCGAAACGACGCGATGATATCGTCCAAGTCTTTATAGCAATCGAGGTGATCCGCTTCGATATTGGTGATGATGCAGACGGTCGGATGGAGGTTGTGAAAGCTGCGATCATATTCGCACGCCTCCACCACAAACGATCGCCCACCCCCCGAGCGGCTCGACCCGCCCAGTTGCGGTACGGTGCCGCCAATGACGAACGATGGATCGGCGTCACAGGAAAGCAGTGCGTGCGAGATCAGCGAAGTCGTCGTCGTCTTCCCGTGCGTTCCCGAGACGGCGATCGCATACCGCTCCTGCATGATCTGCCCAAGGAGTTGAGCGTACTTGATCGTCGCCAGATTAAGTTTCTTCGCCGCCAGAAATTCGGGATTGCCGTCCGGCACCGCCGCCGTCCGCACCACGAGATCAACGTCCCGACTCAGCAGTTCCCCAAGCTGCGTCCGGCTGATCTTCGCGCCGCGCTTCACGAGATCCAAAGATTGTTCGTTGGGCGTAGGATCCGAGCCGGTAACCGTCGCCCCCGCGTCGAGCAGCATCCGCGCGAGCCCCGCCATTCCGCATCCGGCGATACCGATAAAATGAATCTTTTTGCCGGCAAAGCGGCTCATGGCAGGAGTGGAGCGCGACTCCGTTCGCAACTCGGGAGTAAGGGTGGACACAGTTCCTTCGCGCATGGTACAGGCCGATAGTTGAGAGTCAATTCCGCATCGAGAGACGGGTAAAAACCGTACCCAATTCGATGCCGCTATCTCTCTATCGGCCAGAATTGATGAGCTCTGTGATGACCGTCGCCACCGCGTCCGCCGCCGCCGGTTTGCCCAGCGTTCGGGCCGCCTGGGCCATGGTTTTACGCCGGTCGGCGTCATGGATCAGCGGGGCCAGCAGTGGTAGCAGCTTTTCCGCATTTTCCTTCGCGTCCCGCAGGTCGTCCAGCAGCACCGCTGCCCCCGCGTCCGCCAGCACCTGCGCGTTCAACCGCTGATGCTGATCCTTGTGAAATGGGTAGGGCATCAGGATGCTCGGCACGCCGCACGCGGTCAGTTCGGCGCAGGTGCTCGCCCCGCTCCGCGACACTGCCAGGTCGCTCGCCGCCCAGACGTCTGCCATCGCCGGCGTAAAATCGATCACCCGCGCCGGCAGGTTGTGTGTCCGATAAACTGCCCGCACCGCCTCCGCGTGCGACCGCCCCGACAAATGCAGGATCTGCCATCCCTGCATCTTGATCTGCGCCAGCGTCGGCGGCAGCGCATCGTTGATTGTCGCCGCCCCCTGGCTTGCCCCCGTGATCGTCAGCGTATTCAGCGCCGGGTCGAGCCCCAGGTTCTGCGCCGCCTGCGCGCGCGTCGGCAAGTTGGCAAAATCCGCCCGGATGGGACAACCGGTCACCCGCAGCTTCGATCGTCGGCTGCTCGAAACGTGCTCGCGCGTCTCCTCGAATTGGCAGCAGACCGCCGCCGCGTGTTTCATCAAATACTGATTAGCCTTGCCCGGAATCACATCCGGATTGATCAGCGCCGTCGGAATCTTCTGATCCGCCCCAAGCCGCACCGCCACCCCCGCCGCATAACCGCCAAGCCCCACCACCGCCGCCGGTTGCCGCTCTTTGAGTGTCTTGCGCACCAGTTCCTTGGTCTCGCGCCAGCTCTTCCAGAACTTCAGCAGCCCGCCGATCGACCGGTGCGGCCGCTCGATCGGCTGTGGGATGAACTCAAATCCAATGGGCTCAAGGATCACCCGATCGATCTCGCGCGTGGTGCAAAGGAATAAACAGCGTAATTCCGGCGCGATCCGCCGCAGCGATTCCGCCACCGCGATCCCGGGGTACAAGTGACCGCCGGTGCCCCCGCCGGCCATCAGAATCGTCTTCGAAGAGAGTTCAGACATCGCGGCAGATCATAGGTAAGAAACGTGAAACATGAAACATGAGGAGTCGCGTGCGTTTCACAGCGCCGACGCCAGCGCCAAACTATCCGTCTCCCACAACGCCGACCGCTCCTCTTCCTCCGCATCGTGCCGATGCCGGGCCACGCTATGCAGCAACCCCAGCGCCCCGCACGTAATGATCAGCCCCGTCCCACCCGCGCTAATCAGCGGTAAACTAAGCCCTTTTGTGGGCACGCTCACCGTCGCCACCGCAATGTTCATCAGCGCCTGCAGCCCGATCATCGCACCAATGCCGAAGCCCAGCAGCCGCCCGAACCCATCCCGCGCCTGGTGCATGATCTGCCACGACACGTACAAGATCCCCAGGTAAAGCGCGATCGTCAGAGCCGCGCCAAACAGCCCCATCTCCTCGCAGATCACCGCGAAGATGAAGTCGGTCGTATCCTCAGGCAGATAACCCAGCTTCTGAATACCATTCCCCAACCCCCGCCCAAACACGCCGCCGGTTGAGAACGACAGCAGGCTCTGGATCATGTGATACCCCTGCCCCTGCGGGTCGGCGTACGGATCCATGAACGCGGTCATCCGCTTCATCCGGTATGCCTTGTGCGTCACGAACCAAGTCGCCGCCGCCAGTCCCGGCGCCGCGGCGATCAACAGGTGCCACAGCCGCGCCCGTCCCGCCACCAGGATCGCCACCGTGCAGATCGCGATCAGCGCCGCCGTCCCGAAGTCCTGGATGACGATCAACAGCGCCACGATCACCACGGGAATCAGCGTTGGCACAAACCCGCGCGTGAAGCTTTCGATCCGCACTTTCCGTTGTGAGATGAAGTACGCCAGGAAGATCACCAGGCTCCACTTCCCCACTTCCGAAGGCTGAAACTGCGTGAACCCAAGCGAGATCCACCGCCGCGCCCCGTTCATCTCGCGCCCGATCCCCGGCACCAGCACGCCCGCGCACGTCACCGCCGCTACGACCACCAGCCACACGATCGGATTCCGCCACAGCGGCCCCCGCGCCAGTTTAGAATAATCGAAGAATCCAACCGCCATGAACGTCATCATCGCGGCGATCGCAAACCCCAGTTGCTTCATCCCCGTCGGTGTCCAATACCAATGCGTCGGCCGCTCATCGAACCGGGTCGTCACCTCGGCGACCCGTGCCTCAAAATCCTTCTTAATCGCCGCCTGCTGCGCCGCATCGGTAGTCTTGGCCAAGGCAGCCGTCCGCTGCCCCTTCAGCTCCTGCAGCCGCACCTCCAGCGCCCCGGTCGCATTCATCGACGCCGACTGCACCATCACCACGCCCAGCGCCAGGAGGCCCATGACGCAAAGGGTCAAAATATCCGCGTGCCGCAGACGGTAGATAGAATCTTCCATGCTGGAAGTAGTTATCGGACGTCTCCCTCGCGAACCTTTGGCAATTTCATTCCCCCCCCCAAAAGCACACCAGAGCTTGTTCTGTGGATTCCGCTGCGTTCCCCATTTACCGCAACTTCACCGTCGCCAGCGCCATCGCCGCCAGCATCGCCGTGATCAACCAGAACCGAACCACCACCTTCGCCTCAGGCCACCCCTTCTTCTGAAAATGATGATGCAGCGGCGACATCAAAAAGATCCGCCGCCCCGCCCCAAACCGCTTTCGCGTGTACTTGAAGTAGCTCACCTGCACCAACACCGACATCGCTTCCATCACGAACACGCCGCCGACCAAAAACAACATCAGCTCCTGCCGGATCACAATCGATATGTACCCGATCAACCCCCCCAGCGCCAGCGACCCGGTGTCCCCCATGAACACCTTCGCCGGGAAGCAGTTGAACCACAAAAACCCCATGCACGCCCCCGCCAGCGCCGCCGCCACGACGGCCATCTCTTCAGCGCCGGTCACGTGCGCCAGCAGCAGCCCCGACGCCGCCGGTTGGTCGCGAATCTCGATCGTCTCCGTCCCGACGATCACCGCCAGAATGAAGAACGTGAAGCTCACGATCGCCATCGTCCCCGCCGCCAACCCATCGAGTCCGTCCGTCAGATTCACCGCGTTGCTCGTCCCCGTCAGCACCAACGTAGACAGCACCACGAACGCGGTCATCCCTAATGGCAATCCAAGATCCTTGAAGAACGGGAAGTACAACGTGTGATTCGCCGGAACGTTCTTACCGTGCAGGTAAGTAAAGATCCCCAGCAGCACCCCAAGCCCAAGCTGAAAAATCAGCTTCTCAATGCTCCGCAGCCCTTGGCGGTCCTTGTTCCCCACGCGCCTCTGCTTTGTCAGCTTCAGCCAATCATCAATCCCGCCCAGCCCGCCCAGGTAAAGCGTGCAAACCAGCGCCATCAGCACGTAAAAGTTCCGCAGATCCGCCAGCAGCACGACCGACCCCACAATCGACGCGATGATCAACACCCCGCCCATGGTCGGCGTGTTCTTCTTCGACGCCATCATCTCGTTCAGCGTCGCCTCGTCGAAATTCGGATTGTCGCCGATCTTCTGCCGCACCAGCCAGTTGATAAACCGCGGCCCGAATAACATGCAAAGGATGAACGCCAGCGGAATCGAGAGCATCGCCCGAAATGGCGCGCTCTGAAACACTCGAAACGCCCCCAGCCCATGCGCCTTCAACCACGGATATAGAAGATCGATCAAATAAGGAAGCATCGGATCACATGGCGCCGTTTAGCTGCGACCCCCGGAAGGGGAGCGCGTTTGCCCGGAAAACTAAACTCACGCCGACCACCGCGTCAAATCCAGATTGCGAAACTCCGCGATCGCGCTGGCGATCCGCTCCAGCCTCATCCCCCGCGAACCCTTGAGCAATACCAGATCCCCCGCGTCCAACCACCGCGGCACGTCCGCCGCAGCAAGTGCCGAATCCTCGAAGTGGCTCACCCGCGACGCCTCCATTCCCGTCTTCACCGCCGCCTCCATGATCAGTTTCGACTGCGGTCCCACGCAGATCAGCGCATCAAACTTGCATGTCCCCGCATATTCCCCCACCTCGCGGTGAAATCGCTCAGACGACCGCCCCAGTTCCAGCATGTCCGCCAGCACAGCGATTCGCCGCCCCGGCGCTGCCAGGTGCGCCGCGGTTTCCAATGCCGCTTTCATCGATGCCGGGTTGGCGTTGTACGCATCGTTCAGCACCGTCACGTCTCCGCTGGTCTGCAACTGCAGCCGCATGTCCGGCCCCTCGACCAGCGCCAGGCCCGCCGCGATCTCCGTCTCCGACAGTCCAAGCCGCCGCGCCACCGCGATCGCCGCCAGCGCATTGCACGCCGAATGCCGGCCGAGCATGGGCACGAAGAACCGCTGCTTCGGATTTCCGTTCAGACTGAAATGACACCCCGTCGCGCTCGTTACAACATCCGTCGCGAACAATTGATTGGTCGAATTAAATCCGAAGGTGATCTTCCGCCCCTGCCAATTCTCCAGCACCTTGAGCAGTTCCAGGTCATCCCCGTTTACGACCAGCAGCCCTTTCTTCTCGTCCAGGCCGTCGGTAATGCTCGCGTTCTCGCGCTTGACGCCCAGCAGGTCGCCCAACCCCTGCAGGTGTTCGGCCGAGCAGTTCGTGATCACCGCAATGTCCGGCCGCGCCATCGTCGCCAGGTTGCGAATCTCACCCGGATTGTTCGTCCCCATCTCCAGCACCAGGAAATCATGGAGTGGATCGGCAGGGAAGATCGTCAGCGGAACGCCAATCTCGTTGTTAAAGCTCTTGGGCGACGACGTGCCATTCAGCTTCGCCGACAGCGCCGCCGCGATCAGGTGCTTGGTCGACGTCTTTCCATTAGACCCCGCGACCGCGATCACCTTCCCGTGCATCTGCTTTCGCACCAGGGTCGCAAGCTTCCCCAGCGCGACGCGCGTGTCCTTTACCTGGATTACGTGGAGCTTGGGCGGGATGACCGCCGGCTTATCCTGCACGATCGCCCAGACCGCCCCGCCCGCCGCCGCGTCCGCCAGGTACTGATGACCATCGTGCTTGTCCCCCTTGATCGCGACGAAGAGCGACGCCGGCGACATCGCGCGGGTGTCCGTGCAGATCGCGGCGACCGGCGGAAAAAAGTTGGGCAAGGGATTGAGCGCCTTGCCGGACACCGCGTTACGAGCATCGTGAATCGACAACGGTTTCATGATTTTGGGTGACCGATCGGGTGGAGAGCGGCGGACATGACCTGGAGCACGACGTAAACCCTAAACGGAGGCGGCGCGTGATTGCAGGACACGCGCCGCTTCTTCGGCATCATCGAAATGCCTTTTTTCTGTGCCAATGATCTGATAGTTCTCGTGGCCCTTTCCGGCCAGCAGCACCACGTCGCCGGGCGCGGCGTCGGCGATGATCCGTTCGATCGCCCGCCGGCGGTCGATCTCTTCAATCACGCCCGCCGCACTATTCGTCGTCAGACCGGCGCGTATTTCAGCAAGAATCCCTTCGGGTTGCTCCGTGCGCGGGTTGTCGCTGGTCACGTAAACCACGTCCGCAAGCCGCTGCGCCACCCGCGCCATCCGCGGCCGTTTGGTGCGGTCGCGATCCCCGCCGCAACCGAACATCACGCGAAGTTTGCCTTTGCACAACGGCCGCAATGCGGTCAGCACCTTGTCCAATGCATCGTCCGTATGGGCGTAATCGACCAGCACCGCGAACGGCTGGCCGCAACGCACCGGCTGAAGTCTTCCGGGCGCGCCAGCGGCGTCCTTAAGTCCGGCGGCGACCTGATGGACGGATAATCCGAAGACTTCGCATGCCAGCGCCGAGGCGACCAGTGCGTTTTCGATGTTGTGTTTGCCGACGAGCGCCATGTGGACTTCGGCGCGACCGTCGGGGGTGTGCAGGATGAAGTGGCTGCCGTCGGACGAGATCTTGTAATCCGCGGCGCGGTAATCGCATTCTTCACTGAAGCCGAAGCGCACAATGCGGGCGCGGCAGTCGCGGATCATGCGCCAGGTCCACTCGTCGTGATGATTGACCACCGCAGTGGCGTCCTCGTCCAGCGATTCGAAGATCCGCGCCTTGGCGGCGGCGTAGTTCTCCATCGTCTGGTGGTAATCCATGTGATCGCCGGTCAGGTTGGTGAACGCCGCCCCGGCAAACTGGACGCCCGCGACGCGGCCCTGGTCCAGCGCGTGGCTGGAGACTTCGATCCCGGCGGCCTGACAGCCGTGGTCGCGCATCGCGCCGAGGTACGCGGCGACGTCGATGGCGGACGGCGTGGTCTGGTCGGCTTCGCGGCGGGTCTTGCCGTCGTCGATCTCCACGGTGCCGATCATGCCGCAGGGGTGTTTGGTCTTGTTCAGCAGGTGGCGGAGAAGGAAGGTGGCGGTCGTCTTCCCCTTGGTGCCGGTGATGCCCAGGACGCGGAGGGCATGGCTGGGGTGGGCGGCGAAGCAGTTGGCAAGGATTGACGAGGCGACCGCCGCATCGGTCACGATGACTTGCGGCAGGGTGCAGGCGGGGATCGGGTGCTGGGTAACCACCGCAACCGCGCCTTTGGCTTGGGCGTCGGCGGCGAAGCGGGCGCCGTCGGATTTGGCGCCGGGGCGGGCGATAAACAGGTTGCCGGGACTGATCTTGCGCGAATCTTCCTGGATCGAGCGGATCTGGCAGTTGGGGATCCGTTCGAGGGGAAGGCTGGGATCGAATTGCCGGAGCAGGGTGTGGAGGAGCATGGGGCGGGAGTCCTTTCCCAATCAGTATCGGGCGTCCGTGCCCGCGGCTTGGAAACTATCAGGTGGGGGGAATCAAATCAACGCGGCCTGGGGTCGGAAAGGATCAGGCGGCGAGGTGGCGGCGGATGGCGTCCGTGAGGTCGGCCAGGCTGAACTTGGTCTTGACCAAGTACTCGCTGGCGCCCAGTTCCAGGGCCTGGGCCTGGCGGGCGGGGTCGGCGAGGGCGCTGGTGACGATTACGGGGAGGCCTGCGACGGCGCTGCCGCGGAGTTGGCGGAGGAAGCCGAAGCCGTCCATGCCGGGCATCATCATGTCGAGGAGGACCAGGTTCGGGGCGTCGCCGACGGCGCGGTCGAATCCTTCCATGCCGTTATCGGCGACGATGACGTCGAAGCCGGAGCGCTGGAGGAATCGCTTCATCAGGTGCTGGGTGACCTCGTCGTCTTCAACGATGAGGATCCTGGGCTTTGCTGGGTCGGACATAGTCTGGTTCCAGACGTGTTCGAGTTGCTCTGCGCCGATAATAGAAGTCATCAGGGATTCCGATGCTAACCACGCGACGTTAAATGGCAAGGCCATGCGCGCACACTGTGCGAGGTCGCTCACGGTAGTCGCACGGGGCCGGATTCGTCGAAGTAGATCGTTTCGTTGGGTTTAATTTCTTTGAAAGGTATGTTGCGTGACTTGAGTTGCTGTGCGCTGGTGGCGAAGAGCGGGGAGATTTCGAGGACGGCGGCGGGCTCGGCGGCGCTGGCGCGGTGGACCTTCACGCCGGCGATTTCGAGCCAGTCGGCGGCGCGGCGGACCTGGTCGCGGCGGCAGGTGGCGGGGCTGTCGTCGCCTTGCGCGTTCTTGACCGGCGAAAATTCCTCCTCGCGCCGCGTGGTGTAGACGATCGCGTTCTTCGCCAGCGGGATCGCGTCGAAGACGAACTGCTCGAGCTTGACCGCATTGGGCTTGTCGGGCTTGACCTCGTTGCCGGCGGCATCGACGTAGGGAACTTTTTTCTCGGCGCGGTGCCAGGGGAGCTTGAGCTGGCCGCCGTGGTTGAGGCGCTCGATGAAGGAGACGCGCAAGGCGTGGATGGCGATCGAGCCGGCGTTGAAGAGCGGCTGTCCGTCGGGGCCCACCTGGCGGGCGAGGGAGTCGGGGAGGTCGGAGTATTCGATGACCTGGAGGACGTTGTCGCCGACGACGAAGTTGCCGACCTTCTCCAGCGCGTGCGCCTTGGCGATGGTCTTGGAGGACATTTCTGAATCGGTGAGGTCGTGAAGGCCGAGGAAGAGCGGGTCGATCGCGTGGACGAGGGGGTTATCGACCTGGAAGTAGGAGAGGTGCTCGACGCCGCGTTTTTTCATGTCGGCCAGCGCGCCGGACTTGTCGATGGCGCGGAGGGAGCCGCCGTGACCGTCGGGGGAGAGGGCGAGGGAATCTTTTTCTGAGAGGAGCATCTCGCCTGTCGCCATGTCGAAGGCGGGGAGCATGCCCTGCTGGAAGAAGAATATATTGGCGGGGTTGTAGTTGAAGTAGCGGTGCTCTTCGAAGAAGGCGCGGGTGGGGGCGTCATTGACCTCGCTGGTCATGATGTACCAGGGGATCGGCTTGCCGGCGTCGCGCGAGTGGGCGAGGAGCTGTTCGGCGAAGACCTGGAAGAGCGGCTTGTTCTTGATGGGCGTGACGGGGAATTCTCCCTTGGGGCCGTCGTACCCGAGGCGGGTGCCCTGGCCACCGGCGACGAGGAAGGCGCCGACCTTGCCTTGCTTGAGCAGGTCATGCCCGCGGACCAGGGCGCGGTCGTAGAGGTCTTTGAGTTCTTCGGTGGGGCGATAGGGGTAGGCCTTGACCGGCTTGATGTCGGTGGGGAGCGGGACGTGGGGTTTGCGCCTGACGTTTTCGTCGATCAGGGTGGGGAGCTTGTCGAGATCAAGCGCGGCGAGTTGGGCGGTGAGTTTTTGCTTGCCGGCGGGGTCGAGGGAATCGGCGAAGCGGAGCGCGGCGGCTTGGCCGAGGGGGGCGAGCTTGGCTTTGAGTTGGGCGAGGTCCATGGTTATCTCCCGGGATTGTAGAGGTGAATTTTGGACAGATATATCGGCAGGGGGTTGGGGCGGCAAGCGGGAAGGTGGGTTCGATTTGCGCCGGCGCGCGCGGATGGCGGACGATTGATTGGGAACGTCGAAGCAGCTTGTAGCTTTTGTAGCGGCGGTTTCGACGGTGGGTCGCGGGGAAAAAATGTTGCGTGATTCGTGTCTCGCGGGCGGCAGTTGATGTAAGGGTTGATGGGGTGGAGAGTTGGGCACGAAATTGAGGCGAGGCGGGCGAGGGAAAAGTGTTTTTCGCGGGTTTTCGCGGAGTAATCGCGGGTTTGGCGATGGGAAAAGACGGGGAAACGGGGGAAGAAATAGGAGACGGCGGCGCGGAGAGACGGAGGGGAAAGTGGGTTCGTTTTGCGCCGGCGCGGTGCACTGGAACATTGAGGAACTTTGTGGAACATCGGTGGGTTCGTTTTGCGCTTTTCGTGGTTGAAGCGCGAAGACATGCTCACGCGAGCCGGGGGCGGTGTGGGTGTGCGGGCTCTCGGCTCGCGTGAGCATGGCACCCGAGGCGGGGGCGGTGGGTTCGTTTTGCACGGGCGCTGTGATGGGGCGCAGTGGCAGGGTTTGGCGCGCTTTGGCGTGGTTTGGTGCGCGGGGTGCGGTCGCGGCGCGAGCGGGAGCGGTCGGGTTGTCGAGGCGCATAGCGGTCCTCCCTGTTACGGGCGGTGGTGCGCGATTGGGACCACGTTTGCGCATCGATGGCGAGAAAAGCTGGAATTGACGCTGATATTGAAGGGTGTGGCGGGGATTTTTTTATTTTGGGGGGTGCGCGCGGAGGGTCCTAAATGCGCACCGCGCGACGGCACGCGCGTTGGGGATGGTGGGTGGCTGCGGTTCTGTCGTTGGTTTGGAGGTGGTTGAGGACGTGGGTCACCGGAGGTGACCACGCCGGTGCGTGGGCGGGCATTATTCCTCTAGCAGGTCGCTGATCTTCCGCTTGGTCTGGAAGGCGGTCAGGCTCCGCTGTACGGTGGCGCTTTCGCCTGAGGGCGGCGACGCGGTGGGGATGGCAACGGTGAACTCGCCCAGGTCGTCGCCGGTGGCGGCGTTGCCGGCGGTGTCGGTGACCTGGTTGCCGTGCAGGCGGATGGCGTAGGCGCCGTTCTCGCCGGCGTCCCAGCGCAGGCCTCGGCCACGGACGGAGTAGGTGACGATCCTCGTGCTGGCGTGCTTGCCGCGGGTTTGCGAGACGAAGCTTGCGGCGTGGTTGAATCCGTTGGGGCCGGTGACGAAGACGTCGTTGTTGTCGAAGGTGCTTCGGTCGATGCCGTTGCGGTCGTGGTAGCTGACGGTGAAGGTGTAGGAGCGCATGGAATGATCGAGCGTCGGGGCCGCGACGAGTTGGGACGTGGGGACGGCGTTGTCGAGGGTGAAAAGATCGACTACTGCGCTTTCGTTATCAATGCTTTGACTTCCTGGATCGTATCCGCCCGCGAATATGGCGGCGTTGCCGACAGTAGTTCCCGCCAATAGCGCTCGCGCGGATGCCAATGATTCTACCGACCATTCGCCCGTCGTGCTGTCGTAGACGTCCACAACCGCACTGGCATGGGTTCCATGGCGATCATCGTATTTCCCGCCCGCGAAGAGCGCCGCCTTGCCGCCAATGCTGGCGGTCGCGAGGCCGGAGCGCGGCTGCGAGAGGGCGGCGATAGACCAGCGATTCGTCTTGACGTCATAGATCTCAACGAGATCGCTATCAACGTAGCTCCCGTGCTTATTGCGGGAAAGACCACCAGCGAAGATCGCCTTAGTACCCACCGTGGTCGCGACGTCGAAGCTGGCGGCGACGGGAAGCGTCGCCGTGGACCATCGGTCCGTGGAGCCGTCATAGATGTCTACGACGTTACTAAAGCCCCGACCGTCGG
>JAQGHM010000088.1 GCA_028291615.1 Phycisphaerales bacterium
GACACCATCGATGATGGTCTGCTTCAATGCCGGGGTGACGTCCGGCATCTTGAGGTCCTTCATCATGCCCTCCAGAGGAGGCATGAGATGTTCCATGAAGTGCTGGATCCCGCCCGCGCCTCCGCCCAAGTGCCATTGCAGGCTCTGTCCCATCACACCCCAGCGAAGCCCGGGCCCGTAGCACACCGCGATGTCCGCGTCGGCCACGCTGAGCACGCCCTGCTGAATGAGGTAGAGCATCTCCTTATAGAGCGCGGCCTGGAGACGATTGGCCGCATGACCCGGGAGCGCCTTACGAAGCCGGATGGGCTTCTTGCCGATCGAGGAGTAGAACGACATCGCGCGTTCGATAGCGTCTTCCGACGTCTTCGCTCCGCCGACGACTTCGACCAGCGGAACGATGTGGGGCGGATTGAAGGGGTGCCCGATTACGCAGCGCTCGGGATGCTTGCAGCGCGACTGCATGACATCCATCGTGATCCCGGAGGAACTGGACGCGATGATCGAGTCGGCCGGCACGACCTCGTCCATCTCGGCGAAGAGTTTTATCTTGAAGTCGGGTCGCTCCGGCCCGTTTTCCTGGACGAAGTCCGCATTCGCCAGCGCGCCGCGCATGGTTGACGTAAAGGTCAGTCGATCGCGAGATGCGCCGACTGCGATCCCGGGCTTGCTTAGCGCGGGCCAGGCATCGTCGACGTACTTGCGAAGGTTCGCTTCGGCGCTTGGCGCCGGATCGGTTGCGACGACGTCGAACCCGCGCGCCAGGTAGTACGCCGCCCAACTGGCGCCGATCACTCCAGTGCCGACGATGGCGATGCGACGAATAGGTCTATTCAAACTCATGGTCAACGTTCCTTTCGAAAGACACGGCTTATCGCACGCACCTCCAAAGCAACACGCGGGCCAGATCGATCGACTGAAGGCACGATGGGCTCAGGCTGAAAAGATCAGGTGTGCGGTGAGAGACGAGTGGAAGAAGAACGTCCGCCTGGCAAAACGCTGAGCAGTGCTCGCAAGTTCAGCGTCTTTTCTTTCCGACACCGCAGAGATCTAAGCGCGCAGCTTCTCGATCGTGAGGGTGGGGAACTTCCACCAACTCTATAGTGCGGGCGTCATCCGACATTATGGGTTGGGCGCCGTTGACGTTGCCGACGGGATCATCGCCTCGGCCTCGCGGCGCAGGACGTTGGCCTCCAGCCAGTTGTGCAGGTGCAAACCCAGTTCCGCCTCGGCGCTCGGCGGGATCCCGTCACGATACTGATCGAGCCAGGTCTGGGTCTTTGCCAGCCAGCGCTGCGCCTCCTCGGTTTTCCCGAGGCGTTGCTGCGCCAGCGCCAGCCACGCCCAGTTGACCACGGCGCGGCCCGGATGCGCGTCGGCCTTCAGGCTCTGCTCGAATAGCGGCACCGACTCCTCAAAGCGGCCCGCGCGGTACGCCAGGGCCCCTTGCTCGGTCAGCGACCAGAATTGCTTGGCGTTCTGCCGGAGTTCGCTCTGGGCGAGTCGGGCGAATAGTGTTGCGTCCGCCGGAGCGCCGTCGGCAGCGGCGGCGGCGAGTGTGCCGGCCCTTGCGACGTGGTAGGCCCGCGCTCCGCCCGGCTTGCCGCACCGCTCGATCAACTGCATGCACGCCGCGCGGTAGCCCGGGCGATCTCCGGACAACAACTGCACGGCGGCATACTCAAACCAGAATTGGCCGTCGTTCATTGGGCCGCGCTCCAGCCTCCGCGCGTACGCGCTGGCCGCCCCCGCCCAATCGCGTTGGGCGGCGCCCTCGCGGAACTGCCTCACGGGGTCGGTCGCGATCTCCGCGGCCACATCCGCCCAGAACCGCTGCCATTGCCCGCGCTCGGCGTCGGGGAGTTTCGCCAATTCCCCCGGCTCACGGACGATGGCCAGGGCGGGCTCGGTTTGCCAGGTCGCAAGCGACGACGCCTGTCCCTGGCCGTTGTTCACCAGCTTGATTCCCAGCTTCAGGCTCGCCCGTGACCAGTCGAGCGCTCGAAGGCGAAGGTTCGCTCGAGCTGTTTCATCGAGCATCGGTTTCCCGACCCGATGGCCCAGCGTCTCCAGGACCGCGGCGCGGGCGGCGCCATACAGGTGCTCGCAAAGGAACCTCTGTGCGTCGGCGTCCGGCAAATCGAGCCGGGCGGCTTGTTGGATATGCTCGATCGCTTCCTCCAGCCGGCCCTTGACCCACAGGGCCGCGCCAAGGTTCATCTGGCCGATCGCATACCTGGGATCGATGTTGACCGCTTCCTGGAATTGGGCGATCGCGTCGTCGAGCCGGTCTTGTAAGCGCAGAATGGTGGCGAAATTATTGTGGGCCACGGCGTTGCGGGGGTCGAGCCGGATGGCCTCCTTGAAAAGGTTGACGGCCTCGTCCAGCCGGTTCCTGGATTGCAGTGTTACGCCCAGAGCGATGTAGGCTTCGGTTGCCTTCGGGTTGATGGCGATTGCTTCCCGGAGGTGACCGATCGCCTCGTCCGGCTTTCCCTGGGACCGGAGTGCTTCCCCGAGATTATACTGGGCCTCGGCAAACGTCGGGTCGATGTCCACGGCCTTGCGACACGAATCCATGGCCTCGTCCACGCGGCCCATCTCCAGCAGGACGGCGCCCAACGCGCTGTGGGCTAGACCGGACCGCGGACGCAGCGCCAGCGCCGCTCGCGCATACCCAAGGGCCTCCTCCTGCCGGTGCGCACGGAACAATACGTTGTTCAATTCAAAGTTAAGCCAGAAGTCTTGCGGAACGCGTGCCTGTACCGCGGCCAGCAGAGGAATGCCTTGCAGGCCCCTTGCTTGCATAAGCCGGGCGAGGGCGGTCGCCATTCGCGGCGATATCTTGTCGGCCTCGAGTTGGGGAATCGGCTGCGCAACCCCGCCAGCGCCGTCCCAAAGCTCCGGCTGCCGCAAGAGGTTTCGCTGCGGGTCTGGATCGGCCTGGCGGGCGATTTCAAATAGCCATTTACGACGATCTGGGTCCGTCGAAATGCTGGCCCAGTCATCCAAAGCATCGACGATCTCCGCGCAGACGGAGGAGTGCTGCACCCGCGCCGCCACCGTTGCGCTGTCGTCCCCGGGCTGGCCTAATCCGGCCTGCGCGAACGCCGACGCATAAAACGGCTCCGACCGGGTCGGATTGAGTTTCCCACCCACGATGATCGCCCCCTGCGACCGGGCGGCATCAAGCTGCTCGACCAGGTTCAGGTCGGCCCGGCACTGGGCGACTCGCCGGCGCAGGTCGTCCGGCCCGGCCGGCTCCAGCCGCTGCCTTGCTTCCTCCAACCGCTCTCTGGCTTCCTGGAAGTGGAGCCCTTTGCGAAAACTCACGGCCTGGGTCACGGCCGTGCCGATCTCACTGCGCAGTTCCTTATTGTGCTGGCTTCGCTGCTGGAGAAGCCTCGTCCCGCCGCCGCTGGCCATCCCCACCAGGGTTAGCGCCGTAACCAACAGTGCCGCCATCGTCGGATTGCGCCGACACCATCGCCATGACCGCTCGGCCCAGCCCACGGGCCTGGCCTGGATCGGCCGGCCTTCCTCAAATCGCCTCAGATCGTCTGCGAGCGCTGCGGCGCTTTCGTAGCGTCGGGTCGGCTCCTTCTGCAGGCACTTCAGGCAGATCGTCTCCAGATCACGGGGAACCTTTGCGTTGAGCTGTGATGGTCGGACGGGCTCTCGTGTAAGCAGTTGCCGCTCGGTTTCCGTGGCCGTCTCCCCGCGGAACGGCGGACGGCCAGTCAAGAGTTCGTACAACGTCGCGCCCAGCGCATAGATATCCGCCGGTGGTCCCACTTCTCCCGGCTTGCCAGTGACCTGCTCCGGCGCCATGTAGCTGGGCGTCCCGATCTTCGCCATGTCGAGCGTCACATCGCTTTGTCCCTCGAAATGACGAGCCAGTCCGAAGTCGCTGATCTTTGGCGTGCCAACGGGAGTGAGCAGAATGTTGGCAGGCTTCAGGTCCCGATGAATGATTCCGGCAAGGTGGGCCGCGTGGATGGCACGGGCCAAAATATGGATGACCGAAGCACCATATTGTGCCGGCTGAGGAATACCCCCTAACTTCTGGCTGAGGCTTCCGCCGCCGACCAATTCCATGGTGAAGTAGGCGCGGCCATCGACCTGACCCACCTCGTAGATCTGCACGATGTTTGGGTGCTGCAGCGCAGCGATCGATTGCGCTTCTCGTGCGAACCGTGCCAGTTCCACCGCGCCGGCATACTCACCCGACAAGAGCATCTTCAATGCGACGACGCGGTCGAGTTTGACGTGGCGCACCCTGAAGATAATTCCAATCCCGCCTCGGCCCAGCACCGCTTGGACCTCATATCCTGGGATTTTCGGTGGTTCCGGCTCTCCCGCGTGCCCCTCGCCTTGAATTGGAAAGAGGCTGTCAAGGTCAGCACCGAGGCGCCTGATCTTTCGCAATCGCCTACGGACCGCCGGCAACAGTTCGGGAGTTTCCGCGCACACCTGCTCGGGCGTCAAATCCGAATTCAGCAGCTCGTCCACCAGCCGCTCGATGCGCGGGTCTTCGGCGGTCATGAGCGATCTCCACCGGACATATCCTGCTCAGAGAGCTGCCGGGTCCAGGTCGTCGTCGTCGTCGTCGGGGTACAGATCCGCTAGCGAGACCGCCAACCGCTGCAGGGCACGGTGCAGGCGTCGATTCACCGTCATCGGCGAGACGCCAAGTATCCCCGCGGCCTCAGCCTGTGACATTCCCTGAATCCGTACCAAGTCAAACGCCTCGCGATCGGATTCTGGCAGTTCCTCGATGGCTCTCAAGATGCGGCTCGCGTCCGCTGTCGGGCCCGACACGCTATCCTCTGGCGCCGCGATCATCTCGTCCCGCAGCTCCGCGGAGGGCGGCCTTTCATCTAAGCGTCGGGCCATATCATTCAGCTCCCACCGGATGTGCTGACACGCCAGGGCGAAGAACTGCCGCGTGGTCGAGGGGCGGACTTCCCTTAGTGCCTTGATCAGCCTTTCGACTACCGCACTGAGCAATTCATCTGCCACGAGATTGGTAGGTGGCCGCGTCAGCCGTGGATAACGGCGATACAGCAGCCCGTTGCATAGCTGCTGGAGACGACGAACCGAGCGGTCCAGCAGCGCGCGTACCACAGGCTCCGCGGTGGACTGCCCCCCGAGTTCGTCCAAATAGCGCTGAACGGCGATAGTTGTATATTCCGCGTTCATCGGCATATGCGGAGCGGCGGCGCGCCGGTCGCAACATTCTAGGCCGCGGTATAGGTGTTACGCCACCCCGCTTACAAAGGCAGCGGGGGTGAGCGAAGCGAGACATTCGGGCAGGCACCGGGCCGGCCCGGGAACCGAGGCGATTTAATTCGCCTGTGCGCAACCGCCCGCGCCACGGAGAACGCCATGTCAGACGCGATGTGCAAAACGAGCCGTTCGATGCCATACGGCCTGCGTTCACCTAACGTGCTTGACGAGCCGGCATCCGACAACTCGCGCGCATCCGTAAGTAACGTGCTCATCATCGACGAACACCCCTGCCGAATGTCGGAGCGCCTACGGACTGCGCTGGCACCGCCGGAGTACCAGGTCCAGGTGGCCATCTCGAGTCCAGGCGCTGCGCTGCGGCCCATCCGTGCAGACGCATACGACGTCGTGATCCTGTGCGTCGGCGGATGCACCCCCTCGGAATTTGAGATCTTCCATCAGATCCGACGAATCGATCCGTCGGTCCCGGTCATCTTCGTTGCCTGCGCAGCCGGAGCCGACATGGCGATCGAGGCGATCAAGCTTGGGGGTTATGATTTCCTGTTCCAGCCCGTCGAGCCGGCAGTCTTGCGCCGGGTTGTCGCCGGTGCGATGGACGTCGCCCGCGGCCGCGAGCAGTCGTCCGAAGAAGCAATCACTTCTGACGTGGATCTGCGACCGGACGGCTTCGTCGGGCGCTGCCCGGCCATGGGCGACGTATACAAGGCGATCGGACGGGTCGCCGACCAGAATGTCATCGTGCTGATCAACGGCGAGAGCGGCACCGGCAAGGAACTCGTCGCCCGCGCGATCCAGCAGCACAGCGGCCGCTCCGACAAACCCTTCCTCGCGATCAACTGCGCTGCAATCCCCGAAAACCTTCTCGAGAGCGAACTGTTCGGTCACGAGAAAGGCGCCTTCACGGGCGCCGACCGCCGCCGCATTGGAAAGTTCGAGCAGTGCAACGGCGGCACGATTTTTCTGGACGAGATTGGCGACATGCCGCTCGCGACGCAGGGGAAAATCCTCCGCCTGCTCCAGGATCAAAAATTCGAAAGAGTCGGCGGGAACGAAACCATCCAGACCGACGTTCGCGTCATCGCCGCCACCAACCGTGATTAGACAGCCTTTACCGAGCAACGAAAAGTTCGGCCTGACTAGTACTACCGGCTGAGCGTGTTCACGATCCGCCACCCGCCGCTGCGCGAGCGCGGCGACGACCTGCCGATGCT